>JBKHJK010000128.1:0-6079 GCA_046538215.1 Armatimonadota bacterium | reverse complement strand
CATCGGGGAAACACAGGGCGAACCGGATATCTACCTCAGCGGGATCTTTTTCAACTCTATTGAATTCACAGCCGATATACCGTGAGGGCTGTTGAACGGCTGCGAGGTTTTCTTCTCTTATCATCTGCAGTGAATGCGGCAGTGAAGCGCAGTGAATGCTCAGGAAGCGAACTGATGTTCTTATTCCACTCCATAATACTTCAGAGACGAAAATGTGTCAAATTAGCGCGATTTTTTTTATATATTTCATAAAGAGGGCCTTACACCAACGTGCTGCGTCGGTTGAGGCTGCAGGTTGGTACTGTGGACGCGAAACATTTCCACCAAATTCACCCTTTTCGCGCAAATCTCCACGCAGTAGCAGGAGATAAACAGGCGATAACGAAGTGAAGAGGAAGATGGTATTAAAATAACAGCTCTTGAATGGGGGAATCGGTGTGCGGAAGTGTTACGTGGTGCTGATAGTTGTCGGCGTACTGGCGTTGGTTGCAGGATGTGGCGGAGGAAGTAGTGGCAATACCGGGGGGAACGGGAATGGCACCCCCATAGGGCCACAGGGCGGGACTGTAACATCCGACAACGGCAACTGCACCGCCGTATTCCCCGCCGGAGCGCTCGCACAGACGACCGAGATCACCATTGATACCCGGCAGAACTGTCCGGCCGGCGATGGAGTGATCGCAAATACTTGTTATAACTGCGGTCCGGACGGGCTGAATTTCAACGCCGCAGTCCAGCTCACCATCAAGTATGCCCAGACCGATATCGCAGTGGGTGTTGATGAGTCGCAGCTTCAGATCGCCAAAGCCGTGACCGGCGGGTGGGATCCGATTGAAAACTCGGTGGCCGATCCCAACAACAACGAGGTGACCGCCGAGGTGAACGGCTTCAGCATCTACGCGATCCTTGGTTCGCCAATCGCCCCACAGGAACAATACGTCTTTGACACCAAATGGGGCACACAGGGCAATGCCAACAACCAGTTTGGCGTAATGGGCGGAATTGCTTATCAGGCGGGCACGATTTACGTTACCGATATGGTGCCGGTGGTCACAGAACGAATTCAGCGTTTTGACGAAGATGGCTCGTACCTGGGGCAGTGCCAGGGCTGGGATGCAAGAACCGGAGCGCCCGCCGGCATAAGCGTGGATGGCGCGGGGGCTATCTACTCCAGCATCGCCGATGATGTCTTCACCAAGACTGACAACACCTGCGGTCTGATCTTCAATCGCGAGGCTGCCGACCTCGGGCTGGCGTCGTTCAGGCCGAGCGACGTGGCGGTTGATCCCAGTGGCGACATATACGTTGCGGAAATGAACAACAACCGCCTCACCAGGCTGGATGCGGGGGGTAACTTCGTACAGACCATCGGCGACAGTGACTTCAACATGTGTGGAGGAGTGGCCGTTGCGCCAGATGGGAGCATCTACGGCAGCGATCATCTCGGCGACCGCATGCTGAAATTCGATGCAGGTGGAACCCTCCTCAACGCCTGGGGCACACACGGTGCTGAGGCCGGCAACTTCCTCAATCCACGGGGCATTGATGTGGACAGCAACGGCGATGTGTATGTGGCCGACAGCGTCGCAAACCGCGTGCAGAAGTTTGACAGCGACGGGAACTTCATCACCGAGTTCGGAGAAGTAGGAACCGGCAACGGACAGTTTGAATTCCCCACCGATGTCGCCGTCACACCCGACGGCAATTCGGTGTACGTTGTTGACACGCTGAACTACCGCGTGCAGAAGTTCGTGCGGCAGCCGTAGTAACAGACGGAGAAGGACAGAGCGGTTCGAGCCTGGCTCCTGTTTCGATGAGCCGGGCTCTATCCTTTTTCGGGGCCGCTGGCCGCGTGGATCAGCTCGGGGCGGCCCGGAGAGATGTTTTCACCCCGGTACATCCGGATGAAGTAGCGCTGCTTTTCAAAACCCATGTTTCGAATCAGTGCAAGGACCGAGGCGTTGGGGAGGAGGACGTCGCAAATCACGGCTTCTCCGGGCACTGTTGAAAGCAAAGCGGTGAAAAGCCTTTCAGCGGTCCCGGGGTCTGAGGCGACCAGAGGACCGAGTTGGTGGGCATTGGCTCCCGGGCGTATGACGCCGTAGCCGACAATACCATCCGCGTCAGGAACACAGAAGGCCGTGTTGTCCGTTTCGCCCACCAGGCGCTGGATCACGCGGGACCGGTCCGCCCCGAACACGGGCGCATCGAACGTGAGCACGGCTTCCAGTAGGTCATTATCAACAGCAGCCACCCCTCCGGGCATCTCGGCGTTCAGGCCCTTCCCCCTCCAGCGCTCGAGCTGGTATTCATCAACAAAGCCGATGGTGTCATACAGCTTCTTGCCCATGGGGGTGGCATCGAGTTTCACGGCCGCCACGCGCTGTTCGAGATAATCAATGCAGGTGTGAAGCAACGTCGTGCCGACACCCCGGCGGCGGAAATCGGGGTCCACGAGAACCATTGCCACCCATCCGAACGTATCTTCATATGATATTGATGTCGCGGTGCCGACAGGGGTGCGGTCAATTTCGGCTACAAAGGCGCCCTCAGGCTCCAGGTCAATCAGGCGCTTCCAGTCGGCGGGCGTCTGGTTCCATCCCGCAATCTCTTTCAGGCGCATTCCGAAGGGAATGTCTTTGTGTGTCATGTGGCGCAGTTGTACGTTCGTCTCAGGACCCATATCCACTCACCCGCGGGATATTGTGCATTGCGAATTCATGCCGCCAGCCGCTACACAGACTCCACCCCTCCTCGCCACCACGTCCGCCGCAGGCAGGTGCGGGAGCCGTGGGTCTTGTGCGGAGGCAGTTTCTGTCAGAGCTATCCTGGGACCTCGCTCATGATCGTGTGAAGTGCCGCCGGGTCTTCAGTTATCCGAACCACACACCGTAGCGCCGATACATGTCGTTTATGAGACTCAGCGAGCCCCACACAACCCCGGCGGTGAAGTAATGGCCGAGCACCAGTCCCAAAAAGAACGGGATGAGCTGGCGGTACAGCCGCATCCCACCGAGCCGCAGGGTCAATGTCTTGATGATCCATACGAGGAAGAAAGGCCCCCACAGCACGCCGCTGTATGATGACACCATGACATAGCCCAGCGGGTGAAGCGGGAAGCGCAAAAAGAGGCTCCGAAGAACGACCAGAAGTATGGTGACAGCAAACCCGGTGGCCCCGGCGAGCGTTCGGTGCGTATCCGGAGCAGAATGGGCGGTAATCCATCCCGACAGCGACTCCCAGGCCCGTGCTGCCGACCGAACTCGTGCCCCACCGGAGGTCGTGCCACCCTCCAGGACATTAGCGCCGAAAGAATAGTAAGCGCTCAGGTGCAGATAATACGCCGAGCCAAGGCCGATAACCAGCGCCACGATCATCCACATTATCATCGTCCGCTGGCGGATTTTTGCGCCCTCGGCGATTTTGAAGCCCTCAATCTGATAGCCGCTGGTTGTGAGGAAGTAGCCTCGGCCCATGGGGTAAAACAGTGTGAATATGGTGAGATTGCGGAAGGTGGGACTTCGCTGCCAGGTCGCCGAGCCGGTGATGTAGGGGATCATTTCCCAGGCTTTCTGGATTGGGAACAGCCAGACCATTGGCGCACCGGCCTCCGCCCGTATCCGCGCATACGTGATTGAAAAAAGAAGCACGGTGAGCAGATACAGTGCTGCCATTGAAAGCCACATTCCGGCCTGTACGGCGATGAAAAGCATGATGCCAAAGCCGATTACAGCCGCCCAGACAACGGTGCGGTATCGGAACGGTTCGTCGGAATCATCAACCGTCTCGTCCCCAAGCAGCCCCTTTCGGAATACCTTCGCCAGGTGCTCGCGGCCAACATACAGCAGGAAGATACCCAGCGCGATATAGCCGCCGTAGGCCTGCTCGCGCTCAAACGGCATCCCTGCAATTTCGTATCCGCCTACGACGGTAAAGAAATTGGCAAAACGGAAAAGTAGATAGAAGACCCACACCGACATCAGGACCTCGGTGGAGACGAGGAATCCGATGCCGAAGTTTTCGGGTCTCCAGGCGATGTTCAGGGGGGCCAGCGCAGACCAGGGGCGCTCCGTCAGGAGGGCGCCCAGACTGTAGGTTTTGCCCAGGCACGGCACCGATGGGTTCCATGCGTTGAGCATGTTCATCAGGTTATACGCCGCCGCCACGCCGAAGCCCGTCCACATCAGCGGATTGCGCAGGAACGGCCCTATGGTCCCCTCGGCCCCGTAATCAGAGACATCCATGACCAGCCTCGCCACAGGGAAGGTGAGGTGCTCCTTTTCGATCCACTGCTGGCGAAACATCAACATCAGCGCGTACATGACGATAAAGTTGGCCAGCAGGAAGATCGTCCACACACCCAGCGGAACGAGCCAGGGCTTCCAGGGGATTGTGCCGTCCTCGCTTCCCTCGTACATCCCCTGCACGGTGTCGCGGTCTGTGGGTGCCAGCCACGTCGGAATCTGGTCAAGGACGGCACTGTAGTTGTTTTCGGGGCTCTGGAAGTACGTCGGCACCGTCAACTGCGGGAGGATCTGGCGCACGACGCCCACTGAAGACATGGTCACCGCAATACAGAGGAATGCATAGACCAGAAGTGACTGGTGGCGTGGAAAGTGAAAGACGCGGGGCAGGCGGTTGAGCAGCGGACCGATGGCCGCCAGAAGCATGATCGCCCCGACGGCCGGAATGACAGGCACGCTCTCGCCGACCTGAGCTCCCAGGGCGATGATGCCCGCCTGGCGCATCCAGATAAGACTGATGACCAGGAATATGATGGAAACCACCACGGCCCTGGTGGTCAGACCATGAGCCGCCTGGTCTTCTGTTCTTTTTTCGGGCACCTGCATTTGCCCGTTCTCTGTATCCATATCGTGTGCCATTTGCGATCCTCGCCAGACGTCACTGTGGAACCTGAAGCACTATTCACCACACATATGCTTCAAACCTTCAATAAGCTCGCCCTGAATTATTGGAGGACTTCTTCGAGCGTGACTTCTCGCCCTTGCAGGAGTGACCGGTGGCCGGCTTCGAGGACGGCGATCAGCTCGACCTCCTCATTAATCGGCACAATAACCTCACCGTCGCGGAAGAAGCGGACAACGCGTTTCAGAAGATGATAGTACAGATCGGTGGTATCGGGCTGCACCGATTTCCAGCCCTCTGTGCCGTATAGATTTATTTGATACCCGGCCCGCATGTACTCTTTTTCGCCGACGAGCAACACCACGTCGTGGCCGCTGTCAAACCGGATACGCACGATGTTGCGGTCCTCGCGGCCAACGTTGATGCAGGAGACCGCTCCCGGGCCGAGAGCCGCATAGGCCATCGAAAGCGCGTGTATCCCGTAATAGACCAGATGATTCCCGCAGGCGGCGGTAGCCAGATGTATTCGGCCCAGCTCCGGTAGCGAATCTCGAAGCTTGATAATATCCGGCACGAAACGCAGCGAACTGGCGGACATGAAAGGCGTCCCTGTTGATGCTGACAGGTCCGCGATCTCGCGGGCCTCCTTCGCAGTCATCGCCAGCGGTTTATCACAGAAAGTTGGAACGCCGTTTTGCAGGGGATATCTCGCGCACCGGTGCTGGGAGCCCGAGCCGTCGTCAACGATGATCACCGCATCCACGTCAGTAGCGCAGTCTTGTGGAGTGTCGCAGACCTCGTCAATAGAGGTGGCCTCGGCGAGACGTTGCGCCCACTGTGTGTCCGCATCCCAGACCTTCACAACTCCTGCGTCCTCAATAGTTTGAGACGAGGCCACAAATGTCCAGTCATACTGCCCGTACACGTTCGGATCGCAGCCGTTGAGGGTGGAAGAAAATGCAGTGCCATGGTGGGAGCCGGGCGTTCTCTCTACCGGTTCTCCCCGGTATGACGCAGCGTACGTTGCCGCTGAAATGAGACCAATTCTCAGCATGACGTGTCCTCCTGCCATAAAGAAGGCCCGGACACGTCATCCGGGCCTCCTGCTGGTTGCGCATGCTTCTGGTCTTACAGCTTCAGTTCGTCCAGTTGCACCGGCCGGCCTTCCTCGAACGACTTTTCAATGGCGAAGGCAACGCGGTGGGTGTCGAAG
>JBKHJK010000127.1:0-6105 GCA_046538215.1 Armatimonadota bacterium | reverse complement strand
GATCGGGGTAGCGTACAAATCCCCGCCTGATAAACCCTCCCGGGTCGCTCACTGAACCGGCGCGAACCGGATGCCAGCCGCGCAGGATATCGAAATCGCTGTAGTAGTCGTCGTCACTGCCCTCAATTCCATCGGGGCCCCAGAATCCGGGATCGGCGGTGCCGTCCTGATACATCGCCGGGGGCGTGGGCCACGTGGATGGGTTGTCGGGATCGTAAACATCAGGGTCGTAGGGGACGAACTTCGGCCGCCAGTCGGCGCCATAGGGGCTGGTTTCAAGCATGCGGTCCGCCCAGCGGATCCCGGCCTCCGCAAGCGCCTGGGCAGCCACGACATCAACGTGGCGTTCCGATTGCTCCTGGTTGCGGGCGACCAGAGCGACAAACAGAATCCCCACCAGAAGTATGGCCGTCATCAAAAGCACCGCGATGAGCAGCGCCTGTCCGCGGCGGCCGCCTGTTCGCCTGCTTTTTGTGGGTCTCTCGGCTGGACGCATACTCAACCTCCGAATACTATCCCAACAGCTCATCGTGCCGCCGAACGCGCTCACTGCCCGATGTTGCGCACCTCGATCTGATCGTGCATCGTCACCTTCGGCACATTTACATCGGCAGGAATAACAAGAGCCTGCGCGCCCGGGGTGTACGGCACGGGATCTTCATATTGCGACAGCGTGATATTGACGTTGATGATCTCATTGGTCGAATAATCTGCAACAAGGATGTCATCCTGTGCGGTATCCGGGTCGAAATTTCGCCGGTAGTAGTACCATATATATATCTCAAAGGAGTCCAGATCCACGACCCCGGCGTTATTACGGAACATTTCCGGTGTCGGCGGATACCAGCGGTTGAAGCGCAATTCCGCTCCTGTCTGGTCGGTGGCCATATACAGTGAGTATTGCAGTTGTCCGATATCTTCCTGGTCGGCGACATCCGTGGCCGTGAAGTCGCGGTGGCGCTGGCTCGTCCCGGAGGGCGTGTAAACCATCCGCACATGGATGCTGCCCGGGACGATTTTCGCCGGCTTATCCGTAGCCGTTCCATCTACATGTTCAGGATAAATGCCGTAGGCCACCGGCATTTTCGGATCCTGCCACGATTCAGGAATGGACGGATAGATCGGCTCGACGCTGGTCGTTCGCGTACCCGTGCCGCTGCTGTCCCAGGAGTCGCTGGTCTCGGTCTGGCCGGCCTCGTCCGGGACATCTGTGACGGTGAGGTCATAAAACTCCATGGCGTTGGCAGACAGGCCGCCGGAACCGAGATCGGCGGGATCCACGGTGATTTTCACAAACTCCCAGTTCCCTATTCTGGTCTGGCCCCGACGTGGCTGCAGGCGCAGGTGAATATCGGACCGCCTCGTCGTCGCACTGTCCAGGGCAAGAGTATCGTAGGAACCGGTTGTATCATTAAAGCGGTAGGCCCTGATTCTGGGCTGAAGCTGGGTGCGCAGATTGCTCAATGCCGCCGCCGTCAGCACGAGGTTGCCGTCCTGGCTCTCGCCGAGGCCAACCCAGTTGCCGTGTTCGGCGGAGTAAAGCGTGTTGTGCTCCGAGGCGGCCAGTGTCTCACCGGTGATTCGCTCCGGCCCGAAGCGCACATCCCGGTGCAGGTAATGGAGCGCCTCAGGCGGGGCCCCACAGTCGGCCGGGCACTGCGAGACATAGCCGATTGTCTGCGTTCCACAGGCAGTACAGACCGTGCTGGTCGCCGGGAGGTCCGTGCCCCTGACAGCCGTCATCACGTTCTGCACTTCGGGCACCTCGGGCTGGAAATCCCCATCAGAATCTTCAGACCCGAAGATATATCTGGCTTCAACCGGATCCCACAGATACATGCCTTCCTGCCGGTACAGCGCGAAGGGGTTGTCAATGCCGTATGGCTGTGAGGGATAGACGAGCTTCACCAGGAACCTGGTCGCCCGCAGAGTGCCGTCCGCGTAGGTGCGGGGCTGCAGCGGTGTGAGAAGCTCTCCGCTGTCCTCGTCACGGGCCGCAGGAACGATCACAATCTGCGAATAGTCAGTAACCACGCGGTCGTCGGCGGTGCCGAGAGTTTCGTCATCGCCTGCAAGAATGATGGTGGGGTTGGGATACACGTACACGGCGTTGGAGAGCTCACGGCGGACCTGTTCCATCGCCATGCGCACTGAATCCTGCATCTTCGTCTGCGACCTGGCGTCCGTGGCCATGTCCAGTCCAATCATCATCGGGGCAAACAGCAGGGCAAACAGCAGCACGAGGATTGACAGCACTACCAGAACCTCCACGAGCGTGAAGCCGCGGTTTGCTCTCCCCGGCCCCATGAGACCGGCGGTTCGTGCTGCTTTTGTTGCCCATCTGCTGTTTTTATGCCGCTTCGCTGCAAATTTCATAGAAGTGCTAGCCCTATTCGGCAATTGATCTGCCCTGCTCGTTTTTGTTTTGTTGCCCTCCACTAATGTGCAATATCTCCTGGTTCAACCTGCCACGCAGCCGGCGGCCCAATTTCTTCGTCCCGGAAGAGGGGAGCATCCAACTGGCGGACCGAGCCGTCCCAGAAGAGGACGATATACTGGCCCACACCATTCTGGAGGTGTGATTCGGCGTGCGCATTGCACCATGTGACGATTGTGGTGTCGTCGGGCATAACTCCACCCGTCGGCCCGACAATCAACACGTCATTGCCTCCGACATCTGTCGTTTCGGTGGCGTAGATATCAAGCTGCCGTCGGCGATCCACAAAATCTTCGTCATCCGGCAGCACCCATCGGTGGGGCATATACTTGTACCTGTTCAACCCGATCTCGGTACCATCATAGTCGGCTTTTGCTGCCGGGTCCCTGGTGAGATAGCTGTAAAAGTACTCGGGCGTGCCCTTTTGTGCTTCGACATCCCGCGGGCAATGGAACGTCTCTTCAGACCCAATATACCCCAGATCGTAGAGGCTCAAAAGCCCGCGCTGAGCCGAGAAGTCAATTTCATAGTCGTAATCCGGGCTGTCAACCGTCCCGGGAATGGTGTAAGGGGGGACGCCACCTTCATCGAGGAAATACGCCCGCAGAGCCGTGCCTACATTCTGCAGTTGTGCCTGGCAGCTCGTCGCCGCATTTCCCTCACGAAGGCTGCGGCCGACGGAGACCATGATACCCATCAGTATGACGGCTATGCCGATGACGACCAGCAGCTCAACCAGCGTAAATCCGCGATTTTTTCGGTGCGTGTCATTCATGCTATTCCTGTACCTCTCAGCGCGCCCTCTGTACAATGCTGAGTGGATTCTGCAGCGTGTATGAATCCAGGGCAACATTCCGCAGATCGCCCCCGCCACCCTGCCACCAGACGATCGACCGCGAGGACACACCGCGCACCGCCAATATCTCGGCAGATATGCTGGTATCGCTGCGGTGATATGACAGATTCTCCAGCGTGATGCGGGAGGTTTCCGGTGGGACCTTGTGCATTTCACCGTATACGAAGTGCGGATTATCATCAATGTCATACCATATATAATCCACCGAGAGCGTAAAGCCCCTGCTGTTGACGGCCTCCACCAGCTCGGTGTCAACCAGGCCCTTGAACTCCAGCCTGATACGGTCCATATCCGTGATCGGGCTGATTTCGCGCGTTACTTCATACGTGCGGTAGTTAACAACATCGCTGTAGTCCACGCCATTGGGTGAAAAATCCGCAGTATAGGCGATGGCCGTCGGCAAATCCACCATCGTCCGGGGGGGCGTTTGCACCTGGATGTTGTGGTGGTCCAGGGTCGAGTAATAGAAGCGCATTGTGTGCCCGACGTAGTCATAACCGCTTCCGATCGGCAAACAGACAACCCCGTCCTTATAGCCCTTCTCCAGCGGGGGCTCCAGGTCGGTGTTGACCAGTTGCAGATTCAGCCAGTCCGCGTACCGCTCCCCCGTCGTCAGATCCACCGCCAGGACGTGGGTGTCACCGAGGCTCAGGTCTGCCAGCCTCTCATGTGTGCCGCCGTCGTCGCTTTCGAGCTGATATTCGAAAGTCGGCTCTTCAGTGTTGATATTGCCGCCCAGCAGCTTCACGTCAGTAAACGGGTCGCCGTCGGCGTTGGTGCGGGTGGTCTCGCTGTTGATGACGTGGTCTTCGACCATCAAAAGCTTGCGGCGATCGCGACGAAGGCCCTCATCAACGCCCGTCTCAGGGCCGTTGGTGTCATAGACGGTCCGGAGATGATAATCCACATACGCCTGCAGGCCGGCGTCTTCGGGATGGAATTTCAGCAAAACGCCGTAATCCTGCTCCTGCACATACCTGCCGCGGCCGTCGGGCAGACCGTCATCGTCGTCCCACTCTTCTCGCTGAAAGTATATCAGGGCATTGACACTTGTCTTCCCGCCGACGATGCGGTCAAAAATGTGCCCGCCGCTGGTAAGGTTCGCGGCCCGGACGCTGAAGACAACGAGGCCGGAGTCGCTGGTATGATCGGCCACCACGGCGCGCTCGTCCTGCACGTAGTGGATCGGGGGCCGGCTGGCAGCCGCCTCTTCGGCCCACGCGTAGTTGACCAGAAGCTCGGCGGTGACAGTGTCGGTCCCGCCGACGTCCTCCACGAGGTCCCAGGCGGTCTGCAGGCGTCCGTCAGTGGTGGTCACGGTATCGGGGACGACGATCTCTCCGTCGGCCCGGTCCACATAGTAGCTGTTGGGAAGCATGGGGTTTCCCGTAACGCGCGGATCCAGCCGCTGCTCTGTCAGGGGAACCCTTATATAGACATGTGTTGTTTGAACGCCGCCCTCTTCCCACATGGCCGGGCCCTGCTTGAGGACATAGGGCGAATAACTCCTGCGGCCATCGGTGGTGGGTTGGGCGCCGGGAATGCGAAACGATTCTCCGACCACTCGGCGGACATTCTCCATGGCATTCGGCGAGCGGCCCGGGTTCGAAAGATCTTCAGGTTCGGAAAATGGATTAATGGTGGGGCCACCGGTGATCGCCTGTGGCAGCACTCCCTGCTCGCTGTGCAGGCGCTGCATGTTCCGCTCGGCGAACCGGGCCATCTCCGTCTTTTGCTCCTCGCTCTGGATGCTTTGTACGAGCTTCGGAAAGCCCGCGGCGATGGTCCATATCCCCACCAGCAGCACGATCATTGCGATCAAAAGCTCCACCAGCGTCATACCTCTGGAGCGCATTTTTGATTTTCTAAACGCCAATCCCATCTTCATTGCGGCCTCCGGTGTGTCTGTGTGGCCTCGCCCTGTGGGTTTGCGATCCCGATACCCGATGCGGCCAGGTCAGGCAGGCGTTCACTGGTATTGCTTGACGAACTTCGAAACGCCGCCGTCCTGGTGAGCCTGCCAGGTCATGCGATTGACCCGCTCGGTCTTGCCATTGATGTAAAGGTTGATGTCAATCTGCTCGGTATCTTCACCCGTGAACGCACGGTGATGTGTGCAGTGGGTAATGATGGTGAAATCAGGGGCGTGACGGTTCATGAGCCGCGGATACTGCCGGTACTTAAAGCCGCGGTCGGTCAGCCATGCAGGCACCGATGTGGCGTAGGGGTATTGAGCCGTATCCCCCTCGATGGCATTGTACGGGTCCACACCGGAATTGGTGTAGCCGTAATAGTTGTACCACCGGGTGGGCCGGTCGCTCATGCTCGCATCGGTCTCGATGTGCGTGAAGGTGCCTGTGTCGAAATGCCAGCTCGCTTCAGTCTCTGGATCCGCACCGGACACCTTGCCGTTGTAGCTGCAGTACAGCCGCTGGCGGGCGGCCTCCTCAACCCCGTCAATCGTCCGGTCGTCCGGACAGATGAACAGACCGGTGTCATCAATGTAATCCGGGAAGAGCGCAGAAAAACCACCTGTATATACCTGTGCGTCTTCGTTATACCGCGGAGCAGGTGGATACAGCCCTACATCCGCGCGATACTTCTTCATCGCGATGGCCAGCTGCGCGAGGTTCCCCTGGCATTTGGTCTGCCGGGCTGTTTCTCGGACGCGGTTGAAAACGGGGAAAAGAATACCCATCAACACCGCGATCATGGCAATAACAACAAGCATCTCCACCAGTGTGAAGCCGAATCTCATAGTAGGTTTACTCATATCCAGTGCTCCCTGCTTGCATTTCGGGCAAAATTGTAC
>JBKHJK010000126.1:0-6116 GCA_046538215.1 Armatimonadota bacterium | reverse complement strand
GGATATCCTCAGCGCCTTCGACGCCATCTACCTGGGTGCTGCCGGGCTGCCTGGCGAGGTGCCTGAAGAGGTCGGCGTCCGGGGGCTTGTCCTGAAAATCCGTTCCGGGTTCGAGCAGTTCGCCAACATACGGCCCGTCCAGCCGATTCCGGGCTGCCCGTGGTATCTCAGCCACCGGGAGCCCGAAGACATTGATTTCGTGGTCGTCCGGGAGGCCACCGAGGGCTTTTACTGCAACCTCGGTGGGCGCTTCAAGCCCGGCAGCGAGGAAATCGTTGACATCATGGATATGCAGTCGGCCTTCGGGCGGTCTTCGGAGATCGCGCTGCAGACCGGTGTGTTTTCCGAGCAGGGCTGCCGGCGTGTCATACGCTTCGCCTTCGAACTCGCCCGGCGGCGGGATGGAAAACGCCGGGTTGCGCGCGCAACGAAGACGAACGCTCTGTGTCACGCGATGACGCTGTGGGACGAGGTCTTCGACGACGTGGCGGCCGATTACCCCGACTGCGAGACCGAGTGGCATCACGTTGATGCGCTGTCGATGCGATTTATCACCACCCCTGAATGGTTTGATGTGGTGGTGGCGCCGAATCTGTTCGGCGATATATTGACCGATCTCTCCGCCACACTCACCGGCGGACTGGGCTTTGCACCCGGCGGAAACCTCTCCGAGACCGGACCCTCCATGTTTGAACCCCCTCACGGAAGCGCTCCGGATATTATGGGGCAGGGCGTGGCAAATCCCATCGCAGCCATTTTGACCGCCGCACTCATGGCCGAGCACCTCGGCGAAGCGGAGGCTGCATCGCTCATCCGCGCCGGGGTAACAGAGGTTGTGAAAAAAGGCCAGACACTGACGCCCGATGCAGGCGGCGGTGCGACGACCGAAGACGTAGGCATAGCAATCGTCACGGCCATCGAAAAACAAAGTTGACGCGGATACTATCATGAATGACGATCCCATGATTATAGACATCAACACATGCTTCGGGCAAAATCCCGCCGACAGCCGGGACCGGTCGCTGGAGCTTCTCGAAACGATCCTCGATAAGCACAACGTCCACCGCGCGATGACCTACAGCCTCCGCGGGGTGTTGTACGATTTTGTCTCCGGCAATGACGAGACGCTGGCAGTGTGTGAGGAGTGCGAGGGGCTCATCCCTGTGGCCACGATTGACCCGCGCCGCCACTTCGGCTGTCTCGATGAAGTTGAACGCTGCGTGGACCGGGGCGTGGGGGCCTTCCGGTTCTTTCCCGATCAGCAGGGATGGACCATAGACAGCGAGCCGTTCATGCGGATATGTGAGGAAATTGCTGAAACTGCCGCGTCGGTGATGCTCCCGGCGGGGTCGGCAGGTCACCAGAGCCTCATCGCCGAGCGAATCGCGCCCTTCGGCTTTCCCATCGTCATCTGTGGGGCCGGATATGCGACCAATGCGGAAACTATCGCCGTGGTTGCCTCACACGACAATGTCTTCTGCGAAAGCCACCTCATCAACACACCCGGCACCCTTGAGGGGCTGGTGTGGGTCGCCGGTCCTGCAAAGGTGCTGTTTGGCTCAAACAGCCCTGACCGGTATTTTGGGGCAGCCCACCACATGGTCGAATGCGCCGAACTCGATGATGATGTGAAAGCCCGAATTCTCGCACACAACGCCATTGAGCACCTCGGACTGGAGAATCTGGTGTGACGAAGATTGATATGCACGCACACTACGGCGTCTGGAACTTCCCCATCCCGGAGGCCGGGACTGCGGAAAATCTCCTGCGGCTGTGTGACAGGCATGATGTGGAATATGCCGTGTGCTCGTCGGCCGAGGCTATTTTGTACGACATGGAAGCCGGCAACGAGGCAATGGCCGAAGTGTGCGCCGAGCACGAGCGGCTGCTGGGCTACGTTTACGTGAACCCCAACTTCATCGAGCGTTCGGTGCGGCAGATGGAGCAGTATTTGCCTGAAGACGATTTCGTCGGTGTGAAGATATATACCAACGGCTACACGAAAGTTCCCGCAGATGCCGAATGTTTCAGAGATCTGTTTGGTGAGATTGCGCGGCTGTCCACGGTGGTGCTTGTGCACACCGGCAGTGCGGCGACGGTGGCGACACTGGCCGAGTATGCGCAGATGTATCCTGATCTCAACATCATCCTGGGACACGCCGCGGCGCGGGAGTCCGACAAGGCGGCTCAATACGCGGCAAAGCATTCAAACATGTACCTGGAGTTTTGCTCAAGCTGGGCCGGATATGGCAAGGTCGAGCGGGCGGTGAACATCTGCGGTGCTGGCCAGATCGTCTATGGAAGCGACATGGACCTGATTGATCCCGCCTTCGTCATCGGCATGTACGAAGACGCCGACCTGACAGACGACGAACGGGCGATGATTTACCGGGAAAATGCGGCCTCTTTGCTGGGCCTGCAATAGGGCGCATACACTTGACACAGCGATGTTGATTGAGTAAGATATATGGCACTTCAGGTGCCCCCATGGTCTAGTGGTAAGGATACCGGGTTCTCAGTCCGGTGGCAGGGGTTCAACTCCCCTTGGGGGTACCATCTCTTTTCCTCCTGCTATGTATCGGTTGCACTTCCCTGGTTTGACGGAGGGTGCGTTTTTTCCTCCGGTTCACCACTGCAGCGTCTCCATGTGTGGCGGAAAAGCCAGAGCGTCAGGGCTACCTGCAGGACAAACACTGCCATCAGAGCATTCGGCAGCTCCACGACCCGGTACACATACGCCGGCCAGTAGTCCAGCGTTGATCGTATCGCCTGTTTCAGCTCCTCGGAGGGCATGCCGCTTTCAAGACCAGACAGCGAGATGGGGCTCCACTGCACCTGGGCCAGACACCTGGGTGCCACGGCAAGCGGCGAATACCGCCACTCGAAGGAACGCGACTGCACTTCTACGCCCATGTCCTCAATTGTGCCAAACACTGTCACAAAGTAGATGGAGCAGGCCAATATCTGAATCGCCACACTGATACCTATGAGCGTGAGAGTTGCCGCTCGTGCCCAAACTGCCCACTGCTCCCATTCTGACAGGGCCACTGCTATACCGACGGCGATCAGTGGCATGATGGCAATCAAAAACCGGGGGCCCCAGCACCACATTCCGCCCCAGAAGGTAAAGGTCGCGTAAAGACATACGTGCAACGCCACCACTGCAAGGGCAAGCAGACTGAAGGCACGCTCGCGCTTGCACAGATACCTGTAACCGACGATCGCCAGCACCGACACAGGTGTGTACCACACGAGGCCAAATCCGGGACTTACCAGCAATCCGGCGAGGCCAATCCATATAGGTACCTGCCCAAACCCTCCGTGATATCCGGGACTGGAAAGCTGTGTGAAATGCCCATAACGCGCCCAGTTATGCCAGCCCCAGATCAGCCCACCGAGCAGGACGACGGCCCCGTATGCGGCGATGAGTTTCAGCGAGGATTTCCACTGCATCTTCCGTCCGGGCTGCGGAATCAACAGGAAAAGAGGCACAAAGGCGGCCACGAACAGGTTAAAGTGCCGGGTGAGGATCGCCAGTGCCATGACCGCTCCGGCGGCGGCGACCTGCCCGAAACTGTTATTCTTCTTGCCCTTCCACAGATACCAGACCGCAAAAAGCACAAGGAGGCCCGAGAGCGGATCGGAAAAATAGGTCTTTGAATACGGCCAGGCTATCGTCGCGAGCCCATACACGCCGACACCGATCAATGCGAAGCGGTAGCTCAGGCCCAGGTCAATCAACAGCAGGAACAGTATCGCACAGGTCAGGGCGGTCACCAGGGGGCAAAACATCATGACAGCCGCTCTCTGCGCAATCCTCGCAGACAGTGCCGGAATAGCACGCGCCACCAGACGCCCTGCAAGCACCAACGGGACACTCAATAGCGGCTGCCCCACGCCGTGTGGCGAATACCAGCGCCCGTCAGGTCCCAGGCTGGCGTCCTTCGTGAAGAACATGTCTGATTCTATCCACAGGCGGCCCTCGATGAGACCGACTGCGTTCTGGTACATTCGCTCGCCGTCGGTGCTGTCAAGGATGTATCTTCCAGTCGCCAGATACAGTGACAAAAATGACAGGAAAATGAGCAGTGCGCAGCGATATTTTCGCCGTAATGACAGTGGATGTACAGGCAGCTCCTGTAGATATTGCGGACGGATGTGTCGGGCAAAACTTGCTGCATTGTTGCACTCTTCTCTGCATTCTGTCAACACTCGCGGCTGGGCATTCAGTGCCTGGGGGAATTTGGATAAAAGACAAACGGGCACTGCCAGGCACCTTTGTTTCTCAGTGTCAGCATCGAGGTATGCGCTCCAATGCGGCTCGATCAAACCGCGGCGGGTGCCGAACGGTTGCGAAACACGCGGTTTTTGGGTACCATAGAGGCTGTCCAGCGTTGTTATTGCGATGACTGTCCAAGAGGAGATGGCAATGACACGCCTCCATGATGCAGGTGTATTTTCCCTATTTCTTATTCTTATTGTTGTCGGCTTGCCGTGTATCGGTGATGAGGTGGCCGGCGCCGATGCGACCGACGAGGCTGCAGATGACGCTGTGGCGCGGTATCTTCAAACCAGAGAATCCCTGACTCTGGACAGTGATGCAGCGCTGGAGCTTTTGTCGGACAGACGCTCTGCTCTTGCGGGAGCCGTTTTCGAGGTCGCTGGCAAAATCGCCGGTCGCTCTTCGCTGTCCGAAGAAAGCGGCCTCGCCCTCAGCTTCATGCTGCAGGTGGGGGATGAGACAATCTTTGTCGATACGGACAGGGACGCCCCGCCGATACGCGTGGGGACGAGGGTGCAGGCAATCCTGCAATTCCCCGAAAACGGCGGGCCCATGGACCATTTTGTTCTCAGGGAGATTGCTTTTTTCAATGATCTACCCTCTGACATACGCCTGGCCCTGCCGAAAAAAGAGGCCTCAGAGCCACCGGAGCCGGAGACTGAGACTGACGCTGAGGCCGCCGCAGAGACGGAAGAACAGGATATATCGGCGGAAAAGGAAACGGAAGAAGATAACGACGATGACGGGAAGCCCGATGAAGTCAATCAGGGGACCATCAAAAATGACAGGACAATTGCTCGCCCTGGCACGGAGTATCCGGAACTGTCGCATCTGTGGCCCGACCAGGAGGTCGTCAGAACCTGGATGGACTGGATCGGGAAGCAGAATCCGGACTTGAATGAAATGCAGCAGAAGCTGATCGCAGAATCAGTGCTACACTATTCGGACAAATTTGAAATTGATCATCGCCTGGTCTTTTCTATGATCAAAGCTGAGTCGAATTTCAATCCGAGCTGCCGCTCTCACGCCGGAGCGATCGGTCTGTGCCAGCTCATGCCCGGAACTGCCCGGTCCCTGGGCGTCAAAAACCCGTGGAACGTGCAGGAGAACATCAGGGGTGGCGTGCAGTATCTGGCAGCGCAGCTCAATCTGTATTCCGACCGCAGCCCCTACGAACAGTGTGTTCTCGGGCTGGCATGTTATAATGCAGGGCCCAACGCGGTAAAGAGAGCGGGCGGCATCCCGGACAACGGCGAAACGCCCAAATACTGCCGGAAGGTCGCCGAGCTTTTTTACGAACTCTGGAAGAGCGGTATGCCGTAGCCGGGTCTCGTTTTGCCGCTGCCGAAGCAAGATCGGCCAGACCCCCGGGCTGAAGAACTTGTACGCAACGGAACATCACCGGAACCGCCGGTGTCAACGGGCGGTAGAGAAACGCCATGAATGTAAAACGCTGGATCATGACAATTGCCGTTATCGTCCTCGTAGCTTTCGCCTGGCACCAGGTTTTTATCATGACCGGGATTCTGTGGTGGAATGCCCCCGAGCCTGACATGCAATTGCAACCTCCCAGGCCGGTGGACTACGGGAAAATAGACGCCTCCTGGGTGGACCTGCAGAGCTGGCACCGGACGCATCCGGTCTGGCCGGCTTTGCGTTAAAACGCGCCACCCTATTGTATTTCAGGCGGCAGGTTTGAATTTTTATGGAAGAAACCCACATTACGGTTATCGGAGGGGGCGTAGCCGGATGTGAGGCCGCATACCAGGCCTCGCTTCGCGGTCACTCCGTCCGTTTGTACGAGATGCGCCCCGAAACCAGCACGGGCATGCAC
>JBKHJK010000125.1:0-6191 GCA_046538215.1 Armatimonadota bacterium | reverse complement strand
GCGTGCAGCAGATCGAAACAGCCGTTGGTGAAGCAGATAGTGCCACCGAAATCTCGCACGCGCCTGGCGATCCACTGCAGTTCTTCCAGCGACCTGGGCTTCTGTTCCGGCTCTGGTCGTCCCAGTGGAAGCCGATCCACCGTCGCGGGCATCTCCACGACTTCGACGCCTCTGCCTGCGAGCAGTTGGCACACTGCTTCAGCAGTCGGATCCGGGGGATCTGAATGCAGTGTGACCGCGATGTCAATGTCCTCAACATTATCGGCAACGATGTCACGAAGGTCTGACAGCAAATGCTCTGGCGGACGCACCGGATTGAATTCGGTATGGGCGAGATGACAGGCGTCAAAAAAGTTGCTGCCGCAGAAAAGGTCCGTCGTGACGGGCGTCTGCAGGCGATCCGATGCCACCATGCAGGGTGTGCCGATACCGTGATGGTGGATGATTCCGGATAGAGTCCTGCCTGCCTCATCCTGGCCGATACAGCCGACGAGCTCGACGGTGGCGCCCCAGGTTTGCAACATGCGTCCCAGCCGCCCGGCGCCGCCGGCAACGATGATCTCCTCGGCCTGCTTCAGGCCCACAGGGTGATCGGGTGCCGCGGCTTTCACCGTCACTCGCACAATCCGGTGACTGTACAACGGCCCCACCGCCATAACGGTTTTTCCGGCGGTCATGGCGGCGAGTTCGCGGACGGACATTCCGTGATACCTCCAGATACGTCGCGGCGCTCGCCGGACCTCATGAGGGTACAAAACCCGGGTTGCAGCCCTGTTTGACTTCATTCTCAAACCGATGATAGTATATCCGCAGTCGGCCGGTTTGCGCAAAAACAGGCGCGTGTCAGTGTAAGCTGGCCGCGTCTTTTGTGTTTTTCATTGGTGTAGTAATACAAATGGAGGTGGCAGCACAACAGATGCTCAAGCATACGACGAAGATAGGTGTTATGGGTTCAGCGGGTGGCAATATCGGCAAGAATGCACTGGACAAGGCAACCTTGCTGGGCGAAGAAATTGCCGAACACGATTGCACGATCGTAACCGGGGCGTGTCCGGGACTGCCGCACGCAGTTGCGGTGGCCGCACACGAGCGAGGAACACTGACGGTTGGTATTTCGCCGGGTTTGAGCCTCGAAGAGCATGTGGTGCGCTACAACTCGCCCTACGAGGTCTATGACGTCATGATATATACTGGCAGCGGCCTGATGGGGCGTGAAATCACGGCCATCCGCAGCTGCGACATCGTGACTATCCTCGGCGGACGGTCGGGTACGCTGGGTGAGTTTTCCATCGCCTATGACGAAGGCAAGCTCATCGCGGTGCTGCAGGGGACCGGCGGGATCGCGGATAATCTCCACAAAATTGTGGAAATGATCGACAAGGAGACGAACGCCGAAATCGTGTATGACGAGAACCCCAAAGACCTCCTCGAAAAAGCAATCGAGCTGCATGACGAGCGTATTCGCGAAGGCCGCGCCTATTACACCCCCCAGGCAGATGGGTGAGCAAGCCTGCGGGGATGAATGCGGCATTTAAGGCCAATGCACAGACAACAGCACCTACAGCCGGGTGCAGTGAACGAGATGTTGATATAGGCTTCGGAATGTTTCTGAATTGCCCCGCATACGGGAGAGACACAACCGCATGGATATTGGTTTTTTTGGTGCCGCGCGCACTGTAACAGGCTCAAAATATCGTCTTCGCACCGATTATGGCACGCTGCTGATCGACTTCGGCATGTTTCAGGGAAGCAGTCATCCCCGCCATCAGAACCGCGCCGATTTTCCCTCGAGGCCCGAGGATATTGATTACGTACTGCTGACCCACGCCCATATAGACCATTCGGGGCTGCTGCCGCGCTTCGTGGCGGCCGGCTTCAACGGGCCGATTATCAGCACCGACCCCACGCACGACCTGTGTGAAATCATGCTCGCCGACAGCGCACACATACAGGAAGAAGACGCCAAATGGGACATGAAGGAGTGGCGGGAAGAGGGGCGCGTCGGACCGCCCCCGGAGCCGCTGTACACCACCGAAGACGTCGGCCTAACGCTTGATCTCTTCCAGAGCGTCAAATATGACGAAATGATGCACCTCAACGAGGGGCTCCGTGTTCGCTTTCGTGATGCCGGACACATCCTCGGTTCGGCGAGTATCGAGCTGTGGATCGGGACCGGCGACGATACGACAAAGCTGGTTTTCTCCGGCGATATCGGAGGCTACAACCGGCCGATTCTGCGAGATCCACAGGAAATTGACGAAGCCGACTACCTTGTTGTGGAATCGACGTATGGAAACCGCCTCCATCCAGCCAAACCTGATCATCTGGCATATTTCGAAAGCGTTATCAGCGACGTTATGAAGCGGGGAGGGCACCTTGTTATTCCCGCATTCGCAGTCGGGCGGACGCAGGAAGTGCTGTACGATCTCAACCTCCTCCAGCAGGATGGCAAGCTCCCGCACGTGCCGGTGTATCTGGACAGCCCACTCGCCATAAAGGCAACTGAAATCTTGCGGGATCATGAAGAAGTCTTCGACAGGGAGGCTCTGAGCCTTTTGGAAAGCGGCAACCGGCCGACCGACTTTCGCGGCCTCCAATTCACCCGCACGGTTGATGAATCGAAGGAAATAAATGTGACCGAAGGGCCGTTTATTGTGATTTCGGCCAGCGGGATGTGCACGGCCGGGAGGGTACGCCACCACCTTAAGCGCGACCTGCCGGATCCGAACAACGCAGTGATGCTGGTGGGCTATCAGGCGGCCGGCACGCTCGGACGGATCCTGCAGGACGGCGTCGAACGAGTAAAGCTGTTTGGTGAATGGCTGCCGGTCAACGCCGACATCCACACCATGAGCGGCTTTTCGGCTCATGCGGATATGCGCCAGATGCTGAAATGGATGTCCAGTATGACCGGGCTCAAAGGCGTATTCGTCACCCACGGCGAAGATGATGCCGCCCTCGATTTCGCGGGAACCGTCCATCGGCGTTTCGATCTCGACGTATGCGTACCACAGATTGACCAGGTCGTGGATCTGTCGTCATCCCCGATCAACCAGTGCCGCATCCAGGCTGATCAGGAGGGCTATCTCCCCCCGTCAGAGGCGGAGCAGGCACTGCAGAATGAGTAGGTGCCGTGTCTGTTAATACAGGAATCGCGCTGCACCGTGGCGAAATATCTCCAGGCGGCTCAAAGTACCCCACAAGAGGTGTCCCCAATGAAGAAAGCAACCATCATTTCGTTCTTACTCATTCTGTGTGTGGCTCTCGCGGCTTCGGCCCAGGAAACGGTATGGGAGGCGGATTTCTCACAGCCCAACGCAGGTTTCCAACCGTATCATGATGAAGGTGGCGCGGCGCTGGAGATGGTGGAGGTTGACGGTGCGCCTGTCCTCCACGTGACCACCCCCGGTTCCACGACTCTCGAGGGCGCTTGCACGAACGTCGGACCGGGCCTGCAGGCAGGTTTGCGATATACCTTCAAAGCCGAGGTTCGGGGCTCGGGACAGATCTGGGTGATCGGCAATTCGCGCAACGGCTGGCTGTACTCCCGCGAAACCGTCGAGCTGACTGACCGGTGGCAGGAGGTCATTTTCACCAAGCCGCTGGCGGTCAATGACGACCGGATGCGGGTCTGTCTACTGACAAGAGAAGTTGGCGAACTCGATATGCAGGTTCGGTCAGCCTCCGTCGTCCAGGAACTCGTGCCGGAAACGTATGGCAGAGATGTAAGCCCTGTGCGCTTCGAAGCAGAAGAAGCATCCGTCTATGCGGAGCACGTGCGCGAGATTGAGGGGGCTTCCGGCGGCCTCGGTTGTGAGCATGGAAAGTATATGTATCTTTCCGGCATCCCCGCACCTCGCACCAGCAGGCCTATCTACGTCTATGTGCGCGCGAAAATGCCGGACACGGATGCGTACTGCGCGGTCCGCGGAGCGACGCAGAGTGGGTTTCAGCGGCTGAATAAGATGTCAACGGAGGTTACGGGTGAGTGGCAGTGGCTCAGCGGCGAACCCGTCTCGGCGGCGGCGGTCGGTGATACCATCGGCGTGCAGATTCACGGGGCCAAAACACCCAGTGGCAACATGCAGGTGGATGCAGTGGCAGTGAGCACCGAGGCAGATCTGTCGGCGAATGCCCTGGATGCAGCGCCGATTGCGCCGTTGACAGATTCACCGATGTTTTGTGCAGTCCATACCCCCGCCACTCCCACGCTCGATGGAAAAGCCGATGAGGCGTGCTGGCAGACGGCACCCGTATTGAGCCACTTCGTCAGGCGCAGCAACTTCAACCCGGCCAGGCACGCCTCACAGGTGCAGTTTTGCTATGATGACGAGCATCTTTACTTCTTCTTCCGCGGGGAGGAGCCGGTTCTGCGGCCGGAAGAAAACAAGCTCCACGAGTTCAAAAAGGACGTCACCGCCCGCGACGACCGGGTATATGCAGATGACTCAGTGATGCTGCTTGTGGACCCCCGGCAGGGGACGGACAGGTTCGACTTCACGATCAATGCCATCGGGACCATCAATGATGCACGGATACCCGGCGAAGACCTGTGGCGCAGCCGTGAGACTGATTTTGATGCAAATATTGAATCAGCGTCGGTCATCGGAGACGGCTTCTGGACACTGGAGGCAGCCATCAGCTTCGAAAGTCTGGAGGTGACGCCGCCGGCTGCCGGAGACACCTGGGGCGCGATTTTTGGCCGCATCGAACAGGCGGATAACGAAACCAGCGCCTGGAACATGTGTCACGAGGGCTTCCACGACGCAAGCGCATGGGCGGACATGCAGTTTGTGCAGAGCGCGCCACACGCCACCTTCACCCTGCCCGACCGGCTCCAGCTCGGCGATAATGACATCACTGTTGATGTCCGCACCGACAGCACTGACGGCGGGTATTACGCCTACAGCCGCGTACAACGAGATAACAAGTTCGCCACCAATCTCGGGTTCGCCCCGGCATCTCCTGAGGGCGCATCGGCCACAACGGCTCTCACACTCGAAGAAGAGGGCGAAATCGCCCTGGAATACGGCCTGTGGGATGCGGTGACATTGCAACCGCTGGTGCTTTCGCCGTCATATCCCCGCAGCGTTAAATCATCCTCGGCGATGGCGCGCATCGTCACGGACAGCCCCTACACGCTCTATCTCAACGGCTCGGTCATCGCCAGGGGCCAGTTGGCCAGTGCCGATGATCAGATACGGGCTTTTTTGCAGAAGGGCACAAACGTCTTCGGCATTGAGCTCGAAGAGGGAACAGCGCAGGTGGAAATAGGCCTCGGCGACTGGCACACCTCAAGCAGCGAGGCCTGGCGAGTCGCCCCCGACGATGTGGATGACTTTTCCGCACCGAAAATTGATGACAGAAACTGGGCAAACGCCCCGACCCACGGCGGCGGGGAAATCGGGCAGTATATCGGCAATCCGGACGGTTCATCTCGGATGCGCATGACGGTGCTGTGGGAGGAGACACGTATATTCCCCAATCCCACGCCCGCACTGTACCTCGCCCGGGGCACAAAGCAGCACTTCACCGTTGTTGCCGACGGGATTCCCGGCCACCGACTGGAGAATTACAAAGTGCGACTGATGCTGCCTGAAGGCCTCGACTTCGTGGGCGTCACCGGGTATTACAACACCACCGAATCGCAGCCGGAATACACGGCCGAAAAGATTGCCGATGAGTTCCCGGTGGAGGGCGTGAACTACAGCGTGTGGGAAATCTCGGCCGACCAGCCGATACGGTACAGAGAATCGGTGCGCATTCTTGAGCTTCTCAACGTATTCATCGAATGGGACGAGGCGGCCGGAGAGCCCGAGGATCGGCCCTATGTTGTGCGCTATGCTGCAGAGGCGAACGGAGGCAGTGTCTATGAGGCCTGGCAGACCTTCCCGGTGCAGATTCTTCCACCGCTGGACGGCCGCCAGCCGCAGGAGCTGACCTGGCAACTCTGGGGAAGTTTCTTCTCCGCGATGAACAAAGCCTCCATGAAGGAAGCCACCCTGGAGACGATAAAGCAGGCGGGCTTCAACGACATCGTATCGGGAGATAAGACGACCTCGCAAATCGGCGACCGGCTGGGTATCGAAAATGTGAAGGCGATCAACTTTGAGTCATGGTCGATTAACATGGAACCGAATATTGAGGAGCACCCGGATGCGGCTCTCATTAACATCAAGGGCGAAACCCTG
>JBKHJK010000124.1:0-6206 GCA_046538215.1 Armatimonadota bacterium | reverse complement strand
GGGGCGCCTTGTGTTCACCGGACGTGGCGAAAACAGGGGCACCGCAGGCCAGAGCCCCCTGGACGCGTACATGATCGTCCGCCACACCGGCCAGGAGCCGCTGAGAAGCACCTTCATCGCCGTCCACGAGCCGTTTCAGGAAGAGGATCTCGGACTGAGCGTCGAGCGAGTGCCAATGGATGGATACGACGATGCGCAGATGCCCGCTGGTGTCAAAGTGATAACAGCAGATGGAGCGGAGTTTGCCCTGCACAGCGTGCTGGGGCGATGGGACGGCGAGCGCTATGTCGGGCCGCAGAGCATCAATATAACCGGGCCCGAGGGATCAATGCAGGTCAACTGGCCGCCTGAATCGCCGAACATCATTCGGGGGGAGCTCGCGGACGTCGATTATGCGCAAAACCGGATGATGGTGCAGAGCGCCCAGGACCTTTCGCAGGTGGCGGGACAGACCGTGCACATCCAGAACCCGGCATACGCTCGAGCCACCGCCTTCGACATCGCCTCCGTCGAGCAGGCGGGGGAGGGCCGCTGGTGGGTAAAGACGGAGCTGGAACCGATCATCGCCAGCAACGCCATCACAGAAATCGTGCCCGAGAAGCGCCGGCTCATCTCGCCGTACAATATCGCCAAGCAGCGTGAATGCAGGCACGTCTTTGACGGAAAACCGATGGTCTCGGCGGCACAGCCCGATACCATCATCCACCTCAAGACCCTGCGAACCGACATGGGAAACGATGTGCCGACACAGATTTTGACACTGCCGGAGGATACGGACCTCGGCCTGTTTGAGGTCGGTGGAAGCTACCGTATCTACGACTTCGCTCCCGGTGACACCATTTACGTTTGCCATACTGAAACCGGCTGACATCCGGCTGTTTTACACCTGGAAATATCCAGCAGCTCACATATTAGAGGAGGGCTTTTTGTGAAAAAGATTATCAATGACCCGGACGATTTTGTTGATGAGACGATCGAGGGAATCCTGCTGGCCTACCCCGATCACCTGAAGCGGTGTGAGGGCAGCGACCGTGCGCTGATGTACAGCGGCGCGCCCGAGGAGGGGAAGGTTGCCATCGTCACCGGCGGCGGCTCCGGTCATATCCCCGTGTTCCTCGGGTATGTCGGAGAGGGCCTGGTGGATGCGGTATCCATCGGCAATGTGTTTTCCTCACCGTCGCCCGATGATATGCTGGCCGCCACCAAAGCCGCCCACGCAGGCGCAGGCGTGCTGCATCTGTTCGGCAACTACTCCGGGGATGTCATGAACTTCGGCATGGCTGCGGACATGGCCGAGATGGAGGGCATCGAGGTGCAGACCTCGCTGGCGAAAGATGATGTGGTATCGGCGCCAGTGGAGGAGATGGACAACCGGCGTGCAGTGGCCGGACTTTTCTTCGCCTACAAGATCGCGGGCGCGCGGGCCGCACAGGGTGCAGATCTCGATGAGGTCAAGGCAGCCGCCGATGCCGCGATATTCAACACCCGCAGCATGGGTGTCGCACTGTCGCCGTGCACCATTCCAGCCGCCGGTGAACCGACCTTCACACTCGGCGAAAATGAGATGGAACTGGGCATGGGCATTCACGGCGAGCCCGGCCTGGAGCGGTCTGAAATCAAGCCCGCCGATGAAATCGTCGCGGTCATGATGGATAATATCCTCCCCGACCTGCCTTTTGAAGCAGGTGACGAGGTGGCGGTTCTCGTCAACAGTCTCGGTGCCACACCGCCTGAAGAGCTGTTCATCATGTACCGCAAAGCCGGGGAGATCCTGGCGGACAGCGGCATCGAAATCTACCGCAACTTCATCGGCGAATACGCAACCTCACTGGAGATGAAGGGCGCGTCCATCAGCCTCTTGAAGCTCGACGATCAGCTTAAAGAGCTGCTGGATGCACCGGCATATTCGCCATTCCTGCCCCGGGTTGGTGTTACATAATTACCATGGAAACTTTAACAAAGAATGACATCATGGCCATTATCAGACGGCTCGGCGAAAAAATGCCCGAGCATAAGGAACAACTTCGAGAGCTCGATGCACAGCTCGGTGACGGTGATCTTGGAGTGACCATTGAGCTGGGCACCGAGGCGATGGCCGCGGGTGTTGATGAACTATCGGACCAGGACACCGGCATGGTGCTCGCCCGCTCCGGTATGACCTTCAACCAGGCGGGAGCCTCGACCTTCGGGGCGATTTTTGCCACCGCCCTGATGAGCGCGGGAAAACAGATCCAGGACCAGGACGAATTCGCGCTGGCAGACCTCGCCGAAATGTTTGACGCCGCAATCGAGGGAGTGAAGGAACGCGGTGGGGCAGAGCAGGGCGAGAAGACGATCCTGGATGTCCTCATCCCCATGAGAGACGCGCTGCGGGAGGCGCTGGAGGACGGCCTGGATCTGCAGGAAGCTATCTTCAGTGCGCACGAGGCGTGCCAGACGGGCCTGGAAGCCACCAAAGAGATGGAGGGCAAGTATGGGCGCGCCGGCTGGCTAAAAGACAGGAGCGTCGGAGTTCAGGATCCCGGCAGCACCGCCATCTGCCTCATGTGGGGGTATGTGTGCCAGTACATGAAAGAAGCCGGGTCGTAAAGCTCGCCCCACAGCCTGTCTGCACGGCAGGATCAGGCCCTTTTACGAAGATCAGGTGCGAAATCACCGGGGCAAAGCCGCTGAAAGCCCTCGAGACTGTCTCGTGTTTGGAGCAGCTTACAGGGCGGTCGGGCCGATGATGTAGAGATGCTCGTGAGCGCCATCGGGCAGCGACCAGCGACCTTCCGGCCCGTCCTCCGGCTCCCACTCAATAACTCGCATACCGTCAACTCCTGTCAGTCGGCCGGTTGTCCGTTCCAGGTGTACGCCCGGGTGGTGCCGTTGATGGTCAGCTCCACATCATCCGTCGCCCGCACATTCACTTCGCCGTCAGCCTGTTGCTCACCGAGGCCCAGTTGTGGATGGTGAATGTGTCGCCGGGCTGCAGGTCCAGGTAATTGAACTTTTCGCCGGGTGCGAAGCCGTCGGTGGACTCGACATTCAGGACAAACTGCTCGCCCCACTCCGTCGAGGTGACGTGGGTCTTTGCAGCGCCGTCGTCGGTGATGAGTGTCTTGCCCTGGAAGAAGCGGAATTCACGGCCCTTCGCGTACCCGTGTGGCGTCAGGCTCGTCAATTTCTTTGCACCCAGCACCTCGTGCACGGTCCCTTCACCGAGTCCAATACGCTGCGGCCCCAGGTCAATGACACTCAGATCGCCCTCCCTGTGCACCCCGTAGATCGTGTAGGCCGTGTTGCGGCTGTAGGAGGGGCTATCAAAAGTGACCGTCTCAAAGCGCAGGCGGTCATCGGTCGGAAGCTCGGCGTCCACGTACACGAGATGAGCGTCGTAGTCAATTCGGGCAATCTGTCCGCTGTAGCCGTCTCTGTTCAGCTGCATCTGCAGGCCGTCGCCGGTGAGGGATTTGCCGATAAGCCGTGCAGATGTGAGACCGTTTGTACCCGTGCGCATGGAACCGAAATACCCGTCAAGGCTGATAGGACCGGCCTGGGCGGATCCACCGCCGAGGTTATATATAAAACGCTCCACTGTCCCGGAGGTGTGCTCGACCTCCACGGCAGTCACATCGGAGGGAGCCTGCATCAAGCGCACGGATTTGATGAATGGGCTGCTCGCGTGATCTGTTGCAGGCTTCTCCTGCGTGACGGTAACGCTGCCGATACCCATCCAGAGATTCGTGCCGGGGCCCTCAAGCATCTCGACCCCCAGGGTGTGGGTACCCGCTGCCAGTTGCAGCGGCCCCAGAACCTGCGTCTCGCCGGGATGAACGCCTTCGTCACTCCCCGTGAACGGCTCGCCACGAACCTCACCATTCACGAAAAATCGGCAGGTTCCGTAGCCGGGAGACGTATAGGGGCGGACCACCAGGTAGTATTCACCCGCGGTCTCAATGTCGAAAGGCATCTCAACGACATCGCCAGGCTCGTCCGCCTGGAAGAGCATCAGGTCGTGGCTGTCCACGTGCTTGATGGAGCCCCCGTCTGTCCGGGCGGTACGGATCATCTCACTGGCCGAAATCGTGTCTCCGCCGGGTTGCGGGCCGTACGGCTCCATGACGGTGACAAAGGTGCTCGAAAGGTCATCGGTCTGCGACGCCCGGCGGGCCATCAGGTAGGCGGCTTTGGGGCGGTCGGGATAGATGCCCGGGGCCCAGGCGGTGACGATCTCGGTGTCATCACCCGGCAGCAGAGTCGCCCGGAAATGGTCCCCAACATCCGGAAGCTGCCAGGTGGCCTGAACTGCATCGTTGGCCGCGCCGCGACGCGGATGCATCAAAAAGCCGAGACCGTTTTTTGGCTCCACGACCATGTAATTTTTGTGCGGGACGCCCTTTAAGAAACCGTCGTTCATCTGCCGCTCGCCCCAGTTGTACTCCGGACCGGCGACGGATCCCTCGGCCGGCTCAGAAAGCTCGACACCGCTGACGCTGAGGTCATCGGAGAGTGCGTGGAGCATGTAATCATGCTGATGGCCGCCGCGGACGTTGAAGATGTCGAGAAGATAGCTCTCCGGCCCGTCGCCCACCAGTGCCAGCATCCGCCGGTACATCTGGAGATTCTGCGACCGGTACGCAGCCTTCGCTTCAGCATCCACCACCTGCATTCCCGGCATCCCGGCGGCCAGGTAAAGACTGCCACCGGTGCCGTCTTCGGGATTGATCCGCTGCTTCGCCTCATTAACCAGCACGAGATTGTGTGAGGCCGTCTGCTTGGCCCAGCCGACCTGCGTGTGTGTATTGCCCCAGCCGTAGCCGATATCATAGGTGACCTCATAGCCGAGAGCGTAGTAGTTCAGATTCAGGTCATCGAAATGGCTGTGATTGCATACGGGGCCATATCGCAGCAGCGCGGCCTGAGCACGGGGCCCTCCCGGGGTGCGCAAAAACGCCATCCCCTTCTGCCCCATGACGGTGGTGTCGGTGATACGCCGCAGGAGATATTCCGGGATAGCGTCATCGGTTGTAGGCACCGTTTCTGCGTGAAACAGCAACCACGCCGCATTCCCGCTGGCGCGATGCCTGTCAATATCGCCATTGGTGAGCCAGTTCAGCAGAATGCCGAAATCTTTATTGACCTGCGGGTCGGAGGTCCCGGCGTACACGCGTTCGGCAAACTGGATGTCGGTTTTGTCGCTGTAACGCTCGGGAGGGGTGATTTTTGAGGTGTCGGGGGCGCAATCGCCATACCTCGGCCAGTGACCGGCACAGTTCATCGAAAGCATCGGAAGGACGTAAAAGCTGCGGAAATGCTCGTCGTCGTAGAGGTTCAGGCCCTGCGGGTATTCTTCGCTCCGGTAATTCAGCAGCGGGTCGGCGTAGGTGAGATAGAGGCTCCGGGCGTGCCGGCTGTAACATAGCGCGGTTTCGTGATAGCGACCGTCTCTGCCCACATTGTTCCCCGCAAGCGCGCGGATGCCGAAGGGGCCGTCAACCGCCCAGTCAATATATGCGGGAATCCCCAGAAGACATCCCACTGCCAGCGATCCGCGGATATAGTCGGCGATACCGTTGTCCAGCCCGCCCCGGAACGACTTTTCGTAGCAGTACCAGGCGGCGTTTTGCATCAAATTCGTCTCGATATTCTCGCGCCGTGTCATCCCCTCGACGAACGACGGCTCCTGCAGCGCCGGACTGTTATATATCCGGTCATAATAATCCACCAGCAGGACCAGTACGCGAGCCACCTGGTAGCCCGGGCGCGACAGCCGCCCGTGACCGGAGGGGTACTCCACGGATCCGCCCGTGCAGGTGGGGTAAATCTCGGCCAGCGCGTCGAGAATCACCGAGCAGGTCTTCGCATACTTCTCATCACCGGTCATTATGTAGGCCATAGAGAGATAGCGGCACCACTGCTGGTAGGTCTCCACCACCCAGGAGTTATAGGAGGCGACGAAGTAGTACGTGCGGCCGTCCTCACCCTCCCAGCCGCTGCCGTCGTCCGGGTGATCCTCGTCCGGCAGGATATGCCCGTTTCGGCATTCGACGGTTCCGGGCCGGTCGAAGCTGCAGTTGGCACCCCGCCACCTACCCCAGCTTGCCCCACATCTTGGGCAGCCCGTCTGGCCCACTGCAAAGATAGAGCCCTTCTCCGGACAGTGTTGGCGGATCCATTCGGCGTCTCTGTCAACCACCTCGTCGGCGCGGTTGATGTACGCC
>JBKHJK010000123.1:0-6209 GCA_046538215.1 Armatimonadota bacterium | reverse complement strand
ATCCGGACCTGAGCCTGGTGCGAAATCGGCTGCGCAGTCTCCGCGCTACTGCAGCGAAGATTCTGCCGGTATTTCGCACCATCGCCCTGATCCTGCTGGTGATCGGGCTGGCCCGTCCCCAGATGGCGACGGGCGTACGGCGGGCGGCTGGAGCGGGGATTGACATCGTGCTCACACTCGACATCTCCAGCAGCATGCTGGCGGAGGATTTCGAGCCCAAAAACCGGTTCCACGTCGCCAGAGAGGTACTTGCCGATTTCATCAAAAACGCTGGACCCAACCGCCTGGGGCTGGTGGTTTTTGCAGGCCAGGCTTTCACACAGGCGCCCCTGACCAGCGACCATGAAATGGTATCAAAGCTGCTTGATGAAGTTGATATGAATATGCTCGAAGACGGCACAGCCATCGGAATGGCCATTGCAACCGCCGCAAACCGGTTGCGAAATTCGGAGGCGAGATCGAAGGTCATTATCCTGCTGACCGATGGAGAAAACAACCGCGGGGAGATTGATCCGGTGACGGCGGCCCGGGCGGCCAATTCCCTGGGTATTCGCATCTACGCAATCGGGGTGGGCAAGCCCGGGGGGGCGCCGGTGCCTAATCCCAACCAAGGCTTCGGACAGCCGCGATACATCCGCGGGCCGGATGGGCAGCCGCTTTTGACGAAGCTGGACGAGGAGACGCTGCAGAAGGTGGCCGCAGAGGCAGGCCAGTATTTCCGGGCGACCGACGCCGGCGCACTGCGAACGATATACAGGCAAATAGACCAGATGGAGAAATCCCAGTATCTGGGATCCCCACAGATGGAATACAAACAGCTATACGGACGCTTTGTGTGGCCGGCCTTGATTATATTAGTGGCTGTGTTCTTGCTGGATTGCACGCTTTTGAGGAAGGTGCCGTAGGTGACGGATTTTTTCGTCTGGGCTAATCCTGATGCGCTGAAGTATCTGTGGCTGGTGCCGGGCATTGCGCTGCTTCACTGGTGGGCGGCGAATCGGCGACATGCTGCACTGACGAGATTTTGCCCGGAGGAGACCGCTGGCCGCCTTGGCCTCAGATCGGTTCGTCGTCGGCGTGCCTTTTCCTCGGTCCTGTTCGCCGCAGGGATTGGCTTTGTGGTCGTGGCCCTCGCACAGCCACAGGTAGGCACAACGCGAGAGAAGGCACAACGCCGTGGTGCCGAGATTGTCCTGGCGGTGGATACCAGCTCCAGTATGGGGGCCACCGACCTGGAGCCGAACCGTCTGAATGCGGCGAAGGAGGCTGCGGCGACGCTCATTGGTCGCCTGCCCGGTGACCGATTTGGTATCGTGCTCTTCGCCGGAGATGCCTACAAATACTGCCCACTGACCATTGATCACGACGCAGCGCGGATGTTTCTGGATTCCATTTCTCTGGATTCGGCCCCCCAGCCCGGAACCGCCCTCGCAAAGGCCATAACCATCAGCGCCGAGATGATAGAAGAGGCGCACGGCAAGCACCGGGCAGTCGTGCTTTTGACTGATGGCGAAGACCATGAAGCGGGTGCGCTGGAGGCGGTCAACAGGCTCAATCGCGAGACCGCCGCAGTCGTAATGGTGCTGGGCGTCGGCACACCCGAGGGTGAGGCCATTCCCGTCAGGGACGCCGCCGGAAGCGTGAGAGACTACAAGCGCGACAGGGCGGGGAAAGTGGTCATATCGAAGCTTCATGAACAGCAACTGCAGGAACTGGCAAAAGCGGGCAACGGCTTCTATCGGCGGCTTTCGGAGCCCGAAGCACTCGCACATATAACCCGGAGACTGGAAAGCCTGGAGGGAATTCAGGTCGGCACTTACAACTACACCGGATACGCCGAGCGGTTTCAGTGGCCGCTTCTGATAGGGCTGCTGCTTATCGTGGCGGCCTTGTTGATACCCCACCAAACACCCAGGCTGAGGAGGCGTCCGGATGTCCCGGAAGCGTAGAGCCATCATCCATACCATCAGGTGCAATCGCATGTCTCCTGTGGGGGTGTGGGCGAGGGCTGTGCTCGCAGTGACGGCTCTTTGCATACTCGCCACGCTGTGTGGCTGTCGGGCCACGAACGCGTGGATGCAGGCGGACAACCTCTATAAAGCGAAGAAGTTCGAAGAGGCCGCGCAGACCTACGCAGATGCGGCAAAGCATACCCCCCAGCGCCGGGAGCTGGTATTCAACCGCGGGGTCTCGCAGTTCATGGCCGAGGATTTCGACGGTGCCCTCCAGTCGTTTCAGAAAACCGCCCGTGATGGGTCATCGGAATTGAAAGAGAAAGCCGAGTTCAACACAGGGAACACGTATGTGGCCCAGGAGAACACTGAAAAGGCCCTCGAGCACTACCGGCGCACACTGTATCTGAATTCCGATAACATGCGCGCGAAGTGGAATCTGGAGATGCTCCAGCGACAGGAACAACAGCAACAACAAAAGCAGCAGCCTCCGCAGAAAGATCAGGAAAACAAAGAGGACGAGCAGAAGCAGCAGAAGGACGAAAGCAAAGATCAACAGCAACAGGAAAAGCAAAAACAGGAGCAGGAAGAAGAGCAAGGTCAACACGAGCAGCAGTCCGATAAAGACAGGCGGGCTCAGCAGGAGACAGAGGAAGCCCGCAGTGAGAGGCCGAAAGAGCTTTCCAAAGAGCAGGCCGAACGCCTCCTGCAGGCACTCGCGGAGGAGGATAAGGAGCTGCAAAAGAGTCTTCGGAAGCCCGAATACCGGGTCAAGCCCCCTCCCGGTGACAAGGACTGGTAAACGTTGCGCACGGTCGTGGCAGCCGTCCTGATATGTGCCGTTTGCAGTTGCGGTTTCGCCGCTGATGTGAGCATCAGGGCGACGGCAACACCGCAGGAGGTGCGTGTCGACGACACCTTCCGCTACGAAATCGAGGGGACGATTGAGGGCATGTCGGGGCTCTCGATCCCGCGGCCGGAATTACCGTCCATGGATGCCTTCGAAATCGTCGGCACCTCCAGCAGCCAGGGCTTCACGATGGGATCTGACGGCGTCCGGGGAACACGTACGTTTACCTACGTTTTGAGAGCGAGGGAGCCGGGAGAGCATACGATTGAGCCGGCACGGCTGGAAGTTCAGGGACAGATCTGGGAGGCGAACCGTGTACACATTACTGTACTCCCGCCCGCCCGGTCACAGCCATCACCCCCAGCCAGCCAGCCCGAACAGGAACCCCAGGAGCCACAGACCGACAGCGACTTCGCGCCCCGAAGCGACATTGACCTCGTATTTGAAGCGAATCCGGAAGACCCCTACGTCGGCGAGCAGTTTCTCATCACCTTCCGCCTTTATCACTCGTCCACGCTGTATGGAGAGCCCCACTGGCCGCAAATGTCGGATCTTATTGTCAAGGAACTGCCGCGTCCCGAGGCGGGGATTCAGGCGTTTAACAACCGGCGGTATATGGTTGAAGAGTGGAGGTGGGCGGCGTTTGCAACCCGCGAGGGGCCGATGGAAATTGAGCCGGTTGTCATTAGCGCCAGAAAGCATCACTATGGTCCGAAAAACGAATACACCAGCAACCCGCTGAATATATGGGTGAAGCCACTTCCGCCTGCACCGGCCGGCCGGCAATTTGAGGGGGCTGTGGGCGAATTCACTGCCGAGATGTCTGCCGACAAAAGCACACTGAAAAGCGGCGAGACGTTTACTGTGACTGTGCACGTGGCGGGCCGGGGGAATATTCATGGCCTTGGTGTGCCCACGCCGCAGGTTCCCGACTGGTGCAGCATCAGCCAGACGCAGCAGGATCAGCACTCACGGGTTGGCTATGGCGGGGAGCCGCTGGCGGTCGGAGGTACCGTGACGGTGGACTTTTTGGTGCTTCCGAAGCAGGCCGGAGAACTGCGGATCCCGCCGCTGGAATTTGTCTATTTTGCGCCGGACGCAGAACGTTACAAAACCGCGAAGACGGAGGCGGTTGTCGTCACCGTGCAGCCGGGTGAGACGGCTGTGAGCGAGGCCGGAGTGACGGGCCCGCAACTGCGGCACATCCACACCGGGGAGATCGGGTCAGTTTCACAACCCCTGGCATTGAATACATTCTTCTGGATTCTTCAGGCCATCCCCCTGCTGGCGCTCATCGGCCTTGCAATCCACCGGTACCGCGCTGAACTCATTGCCCAAAACCCCGACTACGCTCGCAGTCTCAGGGCTCCCCGTGTGGCCAGACAGCGGCTCCAGGAGGCACACAAGGCACTCAAAGCCGGAAAAGCCGATCGCGTGTGCAGCCTTGTCTCCCACGCCGTCACAGATTATATCGCCATGCGAAGCGGAATGGACGCCCGTGACATTCCCGACTCGGTCGCCCTGCAGCGTCTTCGGGAGTGCGAAATAGAGGAAAAGGTGATTGCGCAGACAGAAGAGATACTCGACAGATGTGGTATTGGGCGATTTGCGGGGAGCTCGGAGGAGACACTGGATGATCTGATTGGCGGGGCGCGTCAGCTTATTTCCAAACTTCAAAGGAGCGGCCTCGGCGGTGAATAATCTGCGGCCAGGTGCATACATTACGGCTGTATGTGTCGTCACTGCGGCGATGTGGGCGTCTCCGGCCCTGCACGCCCGGACCGATGCAGCCGAGGTGTTCAAAAAGGCCAATACTCAGTATGCGTCGGGGGAGTATCGGGCGGCTGCGGAGAACTACCGCCGTCTGCTCCGGGACGGCCACGGCAGCGCATGGGTCTATTTCAACCTCGGAAATACCTACGCGAGGATGGAGGAATACGGACTGGCGGTGCTGCAATACCGGCGGGCGCTTCTGATTGCGCCCCGAAACGGGGATATCCGGCATAATCTGGAGTATGTGAAGGGGCGAGTTTCGTACCAGCCGACCCACGAGATTCCCACCTGGTGGCACTGGGTGGTTGACAGGGTGGTGAGCAATACCACCCTGAACGAGCTTCTGGTCGTCACTGTTGTGTTGTACTGGCTGACCGCGGTCGCAGGGATATGGTGGATGTACACACACCGCCGGCTGGCGACCGCGCTGCTTGTTGCGGGCCTCATCATGGTCCTTGTCGGCACGGGGCTGTGTGTTGTGCAATGGAACCGCGGCTGGGGCAGCGGTACGGGAATCGTCATTCAGCAGACGCCAATGCTGAGTGGCCCGGGGCCGGCATTTGACAGTATTGCCACACTGCCGGACGGGGCAGAGGTTGCGCTGCTGTCCTCGCAGGGACAGTACCGCGAGGTGCGAACCGAGGCAGGGGGACGGGGCTGGGTGTCAAAGGAAAGCGTGAGGCACACTTCCCCGTATCGCCAACAGAGCAAAGAGTGACTTTTTTGTGAAAAGCCGGGGTCATTTCACGCCATACTACTATTTGCTTGCCGGGGTTTTGCTCCAGGGGCTTTCACCCGTGTTTACCAAGCTCCTGTTGCCGGATCTGTCGTATGCGACGGTGGTTGCAGCCCGGTACCTGCTGGCCGTTGGTTTCTTGCTGCCATTCGGGTATCATCACCGAACTGTGCCGCAGGCTCCCGGTAAACCGACACGCCGCGACTGGGTGGCGCTTTTCTTCGTAGGAGCCCTCGGATCGGGCCTGGGCGCACTTCTGCTCACTGCGGCGCTCGATTATTCGCACGCCGGAATCGTCAACGCAATATCCAAGACCGCACCGATATTTGTGGCCTTCTTCGCCTACCTGACTCTCCGCGAGCGGATCACCTGGGGACGGGTGATGCTTGTTCTGATGATGGTGGTTGCGGATGTGTTGATTGGTGTGGGCGAGCTTTCTCTGGGGACCGCTGCGGCCCGCCAATATCTCATCGGAGATGCGCTCGCGCTGGCGGCCGGCGTCACACGCGCCATTGCAGAAATCCTGGGCAAGGGGGCACTTCGGAAATTCGCCCCGGCCACGGTTGCTCTCTGGCGGTTTGGCATCGGATGTCTCATCACCGGCACCATCGCACTTGGCACCGGCGAGTGGGCGGGCCTTCTGCAACTTGGAACCAACGGCTGGATAATCCTCCTGGTACTTGCCGGGGTCAGCACATCGCTGTCCATGAGCCTGTACTATCGCGGGCTGGCCGAGATACCAGCCCACGTCGCCGTGACGTTGAAGCTGTTGGGCGCCATTGTCACCGTCGTTGTCTCGTGGATCGTTCTCAACGAGGCGCTCAACGCCTACCATATCGCGGGAATGGCGGTCCTTGTCTTCGGTGCTTATCTTATCGTCATGCGCACGGCGTCGCAG
>JBKHJK010000122.1:0-6210 GCA_046538215.1 Armatimonadota bacterium | reverse complement strand
GGTATGGCTATGCGCTCTGGGCGCCCTTCTTTGTCACATGGGTCATCAAGGGGATTGTGCACAGGCTTGGAGGCGCACGGTTGTATCGCCAGTTAATGCCATTCTTCCTCGGCGTCGCTTTTGGAGACCTGCTGGCCGGCGGCATTTCATGGGTCATCATGGGGATATTCGGCGGAGATATTTTCAACGGCTATATGGTGCAATTCGGGTAACAGCGCGGCGCCTGTCGAAGTCCTGCGACAGAGGCTGGTGGTATGTCCGGTACACGAAGTTGTCTCATGCCACATTCCTGACGATTGCGCACGTAACGGGCCCCAATCTTCACGACTGAAGACGAGACCGTTGTTTTTTCGAAGGCATCTCTCCGCCCGGGAAGTAATCATCGCCCCGGCGGAGAATATTGCGTCAATGCTGCCGTAAACAACAGGGAACGCAGCCGTCAGGGGTGAGACCGTGAGGCGGGCAGGATTGTGCGTTGCAGCGGTCGTTATCGTCGCATCCGTCTTCGCCGCAGAGCACGAGGATTGGACCTGGAACGTTGCTTTCAGCCAGTGGCGGGTGTCCAATAAGTATGACCGCTACCACACCTTCACAGCCGAATCGGCCGACGAGCGGGCGAAGGAGCTCGCTGACGCCGGCTACGGCGCGGCAATCATCAGCGGATACCACTTCCGCCTGAACTTCCTCGACCGCGATGACGACATTCGCCGAATAACTCGCACCATTGCTGACGCCTGCCACGATCATAACCTCAAACTCATCGAACATTGCGATATGACGGTGCACTTTTATGACGGATATGAGCAGATGTTCAAGCACCCTGACTGGCTGCAGCTTCTATCAACGGATATGGTGCTGCGTTTCCGCATTTACTGTCTGAACAATCCGGAGTTCAGGAAGTTTTACACGGACTATTTCCGCCGCTTTCAGCAGGACACGAATATTGACGGCTACCAGATGGACGAAGTGAACTGGATTCACAGATCCACCTGCGGCTGCCGCTTTTGCCGGGAGAAATATGAAACGCAGACAGGCCGTCCCTTTCCCCCCACCTACAGAGATGATTTCTGGGCAGACACAAAGCGACCATTAGAGAGACGGCAGTGGCTGCAGTGGCGGTCAGAATCGTCGGCTGAGTTTACGCGCTTTGTCGCCGATGAACTGCGGCAGATTAAGCCAGCGCTGCAGTTTTCCACCTACACCACGGCCCACCAGTGCAACCCCTACGCCCGCGGCGGCGATTATGCAACGCGCGTGGCCGCTCATGACTTTGCCGGCACGGAGATCAATGATGTCCCCTTCCTGGGCTATCCTGCGGTCTATTCTGTGTTTAAGCAGCGAGCGGCGCTGGGCGATTTGTACGACATCCCCATCTGGGGCAAGGTGGATTCGGTGATGCCCCACAGCGCCTATTTCGCGTGGGCGCTCAACAGCCTCGCCCGCCAGTCAATGTGGTGGTCGCTGAAGCCCGAAGCAGAGGATCCCTCCGCCGCCGATCTTCTCAAATGGCCATGGCGGATGGACAATCGCACTGCCCGGCAGCGTGGCGAGGTCGGAGTGGTGCTGTCTTCGAGCAGTCGTGACATGTCGTCGGAGCGTAGCTACTACTACAATGAGTTTGAAGGCTGGCTGCAGGCGCTACTGCTCAATAATGTCGCCACGAAAGTCATCGTCGAGAAGCAGATTGACGGCGCCGAGCGGCCCTTTGAGGACTGCCGGCTGGTTATTGTCCCAAATGCATCGGTGATTCGGCCCGAACAGGGGCGCAAGCTGCTGGAATACGCAAAAGATGGCGGCAAACTGCTGCTGACGGCTGACACTGGCACTCTCACCTATGCGGGCGAGTGGGATGACAGCTTCCTCCGACAGGCCGCCGGCGTGCAGATCGAGCCTGTGCCGGTGGGCGCACATCCCACCCGCACAATCGCCGTTGATCTTCAGCCGGCGGGCGAGTTTGATATCTCTGTCCGAAAGGTCACCGGCCTGCCCGGGGCGGCGGCCCTGGCTTCATGCAAAAGCGGTGATGAATCACTGCCGCTCATCACCCTCAATCCCGACACGAACACCTACTATCTCGCGGCCAAACTCGGCTGCCTCGCTTTCGAGCCCAAGCAGCTTCCCGCCAGCAAGCGCAAGGGCGGATATCAGCCACCGGCAGATGCCCGGGCGATCGAAGCGATTGGAGGACTGACCCGCACGATTCTGGGGCAGCAGCCGCTCTTCGCCATCGAAAACGCCCCACGTGGCCTCATTTCCGGTGTGTACCGCACGGAGCGCGAGGGACGCCCCGCCCATGCGGTTCATCTGCTCAACTGCACCGGTCGGGATCTGGAGCCCGGGGATCCGGTGGAGTTTCACCGCGAGGGGCGCCTGCCGACTCCCGACCTGCCGGAAATGACCGTCACAATCCCCGGCGACATCAATGAAGCGAGCCTCGCCACTCCGGAGCGTGACATCCCGCTTTCGCTCTCCGTGGCAAATGAAGGGGGCGTCGCCAGGGTGACCGTTCCTGCGGGCGCATTCAGCCTTTATGGGGTGATCTGGGCCTATGAGTAGATACACGACATTCGCTGCAGTGGCGGCTGCTGTAGTTGTCGTCGCCTGCTGCGAAGCCGAGTTCAAAGTGGTCTCCCCCGCTCCTCCTGGCGTGCAATACGGCGAGACTGCCCTTATCTCCCGGACGCACATAGAGCCGGTGATTCAAACCGAGGCGGACGTGAGTGAGGTAACGGTTGATGGCTGGAGTGCCGTGTACCACCGGTGGTCCGCCGACGACCGGTCGAAGATGCGAGAGGAGATTGCGGCACGTGCGGATGCTTTTGAGATCACGATGGTGCGGCTGGTCGAGCCGGATGTGTCGTACGTGCTGCGATATGCGCTGGAGATACCGCACGAGGCGCTTGATGGCGTCTCTGTGGAGCTAATGGGCCGCCCGCTTCCCGCCGGAGCGGCAGAGGAAAAAGGTAATACCTTCACCGCCACCCTCGGGCCCGATGGGGTTACCAACATTCAAAATCTCCTGTATCTGCGCATCCCTTTGCCCTCCGGGACCATTGACCTCGACACCAACTGCCGGGGACAGTGGACGGGACCGACCGGCGTCACGCAGGCCAGCGCCGACTGGGACCTGGAGCGGACGGCGGAATGCTGGATGCTGTCCACTACCGATACGAAAAACTCCTCAGGCGGGCTGCAGGAGTTTAAGGTCCGTTTCACAGAAGCGCTTCCGTACGATGTCGGTGACGTTCATTTGCGCTCGGGGGTTCGGTGGACGAAGGCCTACCAGGCGGACCCGCGCATCAACTTCGGTGAGACTGAGCTGAAATGGTACGAGCCGTGCCCCGTGCCGGACGGCGAACTGGTTCGCTGGGATGACCCGGAGGCCGTGGCCATCCAGCGCGACGACCGCTTCACCGATGACAGCCCCGGTCGTGTCGAGGGCGTGGTACCATTAGATCCATCAAACCGCACCATGCTGGAGGTACCCGTGGCACGCGACGGGTATTACTTCTTCAGCATGCTTGTAGGGGCACCGGACCGGGCGCTGCACGGGACAACACTTCACGCTGGCTTCCGGGGCCCGACCGAGATGCCGACTGTCGGGGCCGGAGATTACGGCAACTGGATCGTCGTGGCGCATGCGCGGGAGGGGCTGATAGGGGTGACGTTCGACGGCGATTTCCGCATCGTCACGCTTGCCCTCGCTCCATTGATGTATGAAGAAGAAGATTTTCTGTTCCGCCGAAGCTGGTGGCTGTCCACAGAATTTCACCGCGACGACGACCTGCCGAAATAACAACCCTCGCTGGCCGGGGCCTGTGAACACAAGCAGCCGCCGGTTTGCTACGCTCGGGCCTCACCGGAACTTGCAAAAACCAGAAAGCAGAAGAGGCCCGGGCAGCCCTGATATTCAATCTGCCGCCAGCCGCAGCAATCTGCATTCTCCGGCGTCCAAAGCAACCACCAGGACACCATCCGACGCGTGAAGTGTCTCCCCACGCGCACAGTCTGCAGCACTGTCAGCAACGACTGACACTTTTGCGCAGGCCTGTTCATCACCGAAGTTGGCAATCATCGCATAACGCGTCGAATCCGCCCCGGGGACGATGACTGCCCGCAGCAGCCTTCCATCGGTGTTGAGGCGCTCAACCCCGTCAGCAACCCCGGCGGTTTCGTCGGCGTCCGCACCTGACAGCACCACACTGGCGCAGTCAATAATCACCTCGCCGGGGCCAAAGTCGAGGTACGGAACTGACGCCCCGGTAACTGCCGGCACAACAGCCGGGAAGCACAGTTCGTCGTAAAAGAGGCTTTCTGCGAATTCGGAGGCCCGACGCTGTCCTGCCTGATACAGCGTAAACCCGTCTGCGCCGTAGATGCCGACGGCTCCGATCGTTTCCTCCACACACACCCAGCGCGAATCGAGCGCGATCGCCCCCGCCGGCTGATCACCCCGCACCGTCAGAGAGTCACCGGCGCACGTATAGGTGCGCTCCATGCCATTGAAGATGTCGTTGGGCACGTTGAGCTTCAGTCCCTTGACCTGCGCCAGATAGCAGCGGAAGGGGGCCACACAATACTGCATGACGACCATTGTGCGATTATCGGGCAGCGCCGCGACCGCGTAGCGTTGTTCGATGGCTGAGGGGGTTTTCCATCCCTCGGGCAAAACAGCGCTGCTGCTTTCGTCCATCGTCCCCCATGTGATGAAACCTCCGTCAAACAGACGCTGGTCGTGAGCGAGCACGCGAGGGCGCCCTTCGGACCCCAGCGGGAGCACCAGGCCCGCCATGTTGCGATCCCACTCCGCGAAATGTCCGCAATCAGGTGGCAGACACAGGCCCTGTGGAGCCCACCGGGCGCGCCAGCTCCAGGAGGCGATGCGCCGCGGCGAGCGATGCATGACCGCACCGTGTTCTGGCTCAATCCAACCGCTCCCGAGGCTCTTGTCGCAAGCATCATTCGGCTCCGGATGAGGAATATCCAGCACACGCCGCCAGTAGGCGTTCATGGAGAGCACGACTGCCTTGTCCGATTCCAGCCGGGTGAAGTAATAGGGGCTCGTACGTTCGATGCCCTGCAGCCGGTGAGACATGAAGCTGCCGTCACCGGAGATTTCCTGCTCCCGGCGGATCAATTCCAGGGCGCCCGTCTCCAGCCGCGATGTATGTTCATCCCCGAAAAGCTCCCGGGCCATGAGGACACTCGGCAGCAGGTAGTCCTGGCAGTAGCAGTACCGCTGGCGGGAATCCCCCCCGATCCGGCACAGGCGGCCATCTGCGAAAACCAGGCGCCTGACGAGATCCCACAGCTCGCGCCCGTGCAGATAAAGCCCCTCCGGAGGCTCCCAACCCGCACTCCTGCAGGCGAAGTGCATCATCGCCATGTTGCTCAGACAGATAACCATGTATCCCACGTTCAGGTAGCCGTGATGGTCGAGGGCGAAGTTATCGAAATAGTTCGGGCCGATGTGCCAGTCCCTGAGGGGTTTGCCTGCGACTATCGTATCATCTTTTGCATCAGCCTCGATGGAGATGCTGTTAAGCAAGAAGCGTGTCCCCCGCTCGGCCCACAGGTCAACGTGGCTCTCACCGGGATACATGCGTACGACTCTCGCCAGCAGGGCGCCGTTCCAGAGGTTGGATTCGGGACGATTTCCGCCGTCGGCCGCCCACTTCGTTGCGGTGATAGGCAGATCCAACAGTGCGTCGGCCTCGGACACAAGCATCCGGCGGAGATCTTCGCGATCCTGATCGGTGAGATGCTCGTCAATCGCTTCGACACCGTGCATCATTCGCTCGACGCCAAGCAGGGAAATCCATGTATGCCCCCACTGCGTACCGTCGGCACAGTGATGATCGCCTGAAACATGGCTGGCGAGCGAGAATCTGAGCGCTTGCAGGGCGCGGTTGAGTATCTGTTCCCGCGACATTTCGGCGGCGTTCTCATCGAGATCAGGATCTGCGGCAAGCACCGCCATGGCGCCGAGATACTTCTGATTCGTCTGCACGCCCCAGTGGTTGTAGCCGGTGCCGAAGCAGCCGAGATCAGGGCGCTGGGGATCCTCCCACCAGTAACGCTCGGCAAATTTCGGCCAGCGCTCAAGGACACGCACAAAATCAACGGGGCTCGGCTGGTTCACGACAATCCCTCCATATATTTGGACGTACCGGGGCCGCTGGAATGCTGACTCAAAGAGCAGCCCTGGTT
>JBKHJK010000121.1:0-6244 GCA_046538215.1 Armatimonadota bacterium | reverse complement strand
GCATACGGCTGTGCTTGTCGCCGCCAGAAACCACCACATCGGTGCCGGTGCAGAAGCCGATATTGACGATATACGTGGTCTCGGAAAGCGCTATGGTTTCGATCTGCTCGTCACGCCGCTGGTGAGCCTCGACGGACTGCGCATCAGCAGCACCCAGATACGGGGGCTGCTGAGTGACGGGAATGTCTCGCAGGCGGCGGCGCTTCTGGGACGCTGTTACGGCCTGGGTGGCGAGGTGGTCACCGGGCATGGTCGAGGGCAAAAGCTCGGATACCCGACCGCCAATATCACACCGCCCGAAAACAAGGTGATCCCCGCCGATGGAGTGTACGCAGCATTTGTGGATGGCAGCCGGGTCGGATGCAGGGCCAACGGACGCCCGCGCCCCTGTCCCGCAGCGGTGCACATTGGTCCACAGCCCACATTCGATGATCCTGAACCCACTATCGAGGTGTTCATTCACACCGACCAACACCTTCACCTCGTCGGTACGCACCTCAACATCCGACTGGTCCGAAGACTCCGGGATGTGAGGGATTTCGCGACCAAAAAGGACCTCATCGCGCAGATTGAGCGCGACGTGAGGGCGATCCGGCGTTTCCTCGGAGGCTGAGGCCTTTCCAGATGCTCGCGGGCCTGCAGCGCTGCCGTCTCATGGTGCTCCACAGGTTGACAAACCTCGTCTCGCAGGGTACAATATAAGCCGCTTCGATGATTCGTCCCAATGAGGGCCGGAAGCGGCTCCGGCGGCTATTCCGGTCTTCTTTTTTTCCAGTTCGCGGCTCTCCCACAAGCCGCGTGAAAAACTATGTTTGAATCGCTAACAGACAAACTTCAGGGTATTTTCAAGCGCATGAGCGGAGCGGGTAAGCTCCGCCCCAAAGACGTGCGGGCGGGATTGAAAGAAGTCCGCATGGCCCTTCTGGAGGCCGATGTCAACTACCAGGTCGTCAAGGATTTCATCAACGACGTCCAGGAGGAGGCGCTCGGTGAAGAGATTCTCAGCGGCCTGAACCCCACTGCGCAGATCGTGGACATCGTCCACCAGCATCTTGTCGAGCTGCTCGGTGAAGAGGCTGTCGGCCTGGAACTGAAGGGTGAAGGTCCGTCGGTGGTGCTTTTGGCCGGTCTGAACGGTTCGGGTAAGACAACAACGGCCGGCAAGCTCGCTTTGCACCTGAAAAAGAACGGCCGCAATCCGCTGCTGTGTGCGGGAGATGTGTACCGTCCTGCGGCGATTGACCAGCTTCAGCAGGTCGGCGAACAGGTAGATGTTCCGGTCTTCACTGAACCCGGTGATGACCCGGTGAAAATCGCGCAGGATGCCGTGGAGCTGGCACGCAAGCAGGGCCACGATGTCGTTATTGTTGACACAGCCGGCCGCTTGCAGATTGATGAAGACATGATGGATGAAATCGAGGCCCTCGAAAAGGCTCTCGATGACCCTGAGACCATCCTCGTGGTTGATGCTCTCACCGGCCAGGAGGCCGTGAATATCGCCGAAGAATTCGGAGACCGTCTTGATCTGGACGGTATTATTCTCACAAAGCTTGATGGTGATGCCCGTGGTGGTGCAGCCCTTTCAGCGCGCGCTGTGACGGGCACGCCGATTAAGTTTGTCGGGGTCGGAGAGAAGCTGGAGGCGCTCGAACGCTTCCATCCCGACCGCATGGCCCAGCGCATTCTCGGCATGGGTGATGTGCTGACACTGGTTGAAAAAGCTCGCGAGGCCGTGGACGAAGAGAAAGCCCGACAGATGCAGGAGAAGCTGATGTCGGCAGAGTTCGACATGGAGGACTTTCGCGAGCAGCTTCGCAACGTCCGCAACATGGGGCCTCTGGACCAGGTGTTTAGTATGATTCCTGGTGCCCAGAAGCTCGGCGGCGCCCTTCCCACGGACTTCGACGAAGCCGAGCTTGACCGGGTGGAGGCAATCATCAACTCGATGACTGTGGAGGAGAAGAAGAACCCGAAGATTCTCAATGGCAGCCGCCGCCGGCGGATCGCTGAAGGCAGCGGCACCAGCGTGCAGGATGTCAATATATTGATCAAGCAGTACGACCAGCTTTCAAAAATGATGAAAACGCTGTCGAAGGGCGGCCCCATGAATATTGGCGGTCTTCGCCTCGGCTAACCGTGACAGCATCCAGCAGCCAGCCTGATTTTGAAGGGAGTTCGCAGATTGGCAACCAGGATCCGATTGAAAAGAACCGGCGGCACCAACCAGCCGCATTTCCGTGTGGTTATCATGGACCAGCGACAGCCGCGCGACGGAGACGCAGTGGAAGAAATAGGCTACTACAATCCAAAGACCACTCCCATCACTCTAAAGGTGGACGGAGAACGGGCCCTCCATTGGCTCCACAGCGGCGCTCAGCCCACCGATACCGTGCGCTCGCTTTTGAAAAGGGTGGGCGTCATGGAGGCCTTTAACAACGGCATGGCACCGGAGGACTACGAGCCGCCGGAGGAGCCTCTGATCACCCGGGAACCGGTCGAGGAGAGTGAAGAACCAGTCATCGTCGGCACAGGCGCTGATGAGGGCGATGCCGAGTCTGAAGCTGCAGGCGACGACAGCGAAGCCGAAGCGGAATAAGTACTCTCTGGCCGGAGGTGTCCACCTGACGGCAAAGAGGCTGGCGACGGCACGGCTCCGGCACCACACGTTTCTTTTCCCGCCAGAAGTCACATTATTCCTGCCTCACACAGGCCGTACGGGAGGCGTTAAAATGCTGGAACTCGTAGAATACATGGTTCGAGCTCTCGTTGATAATCCCGAACAGGTTTCCGTCCGAGAGATTAAGGGACAATCCATTCTCGTGTACGAGGTTGACGTTGCCGAAGAAGATCTCGGAAAGGTCATTGGGAAAAACGGTCGCATCGCCAATGCACTGCGAACCATTGTGAAGGCCTCGGCCATGAAACAGCAGAAGAAAGCTACGGTCGAGATCCTCTCCTGAACTTCGGGAAATCCATATCAAAATCGAACACAACACGACGCCGCTCCCACGGGCGCCGTACAGGAGGTTTTATTATGGGCGTTATGGTCAAGCGCGAGGTCATCTGGCGCGCAATCGTTACAGACGCGCTGAAAGAAGATCTCACACAGGAACTCGAGCAAACTGCGCAGGAAGTGCAACAGCGCATCCAGCAAATTGACCAGCAGGCCAAAAGCTACATTCAGGATCTGCAGCGGCAGGATCTGCAGCAGGCGATGAACCTGCGAAAACGTATAGATGCCGAGAAAAAGCGGCATGAAGAGCTCAAAGATTCGATCCTCGAACGCAAAGAACAGGTGGCGGTACTCGACAACGGTTCCGAGATCATTCGAGACACTCTCGAAAGCTATGTGGAGCTTGAAGAGGGCGACGACATCAACGTTGCTCTCGCCGGTACCGAAATCGTCACCAAGAACGACGTAATCGTCGAAATCCGCCAGCACGAGCCCGGAGAAGCGGCTGTGGATGAAGACGAAGTATCTCTGGAAATTGCCACAGATCTCAGCGATGTCGAAACCTGATGAATACACCCGCGTCATCGGCCGGGTCGAGAAGGCCCACGGTATCAAGGGTGAAGTGAAGATAGCGATCTCGGACGAGATCGGCGGCTCGATGTTTGAGATCGAATCGGTGTGCATTGAGCCACACAGCGGCCCACCCTTCGTTACGATCTTTCAAAAAGTCCGCCAAATCCCGCATAAAGAGCTGTACATCTGCCAGCTTGAAGGTGTGAGTGATCGTACACATGCCGAAAGCCTCCGGGGGGCCAGTATCAGCGTTCGGGAAACTGAGCTTGACCCGCTTCCCGAGGGCACTTTTTACATGGACGATATCCTCGGGCTACGAGTAATTACGGATACCGGCCGCCAGCTCGGGGCCATCGTCGAGATCATTGAAACCGGCGCTAACGACGTGTATGTCACTGATCGGGACGTGCTGATCCCCGCCATCGCTGAGGTTGTGGAAGTGATAGACCTGGAGCGGGGCATCATGCAGATCAGGCCGATTGCAGGGATGCTGGACTGAAGCCGGGGGTCGGGCCCGAATGAGAATTGATGTGGTGACAATCTTTCCCGACCTCATCTCCGATGTCACCGGCGTCGGCATCATGGGCCGGGGAATTGACGGCGGCCATGTGGATCTGCACGTTCACAATCTCCGAGACTTCTGTCACGACCGGCACAAACAGGTTGATGACACTCCCTACGGCGGAGGACCCGGAATGGTGATGAAACCCGAGCCCTTTTTTGAGGCCGTTGAAGGCATCAGAGCCGATGTCGCTGCAGTGGGACCTGTACTGCTGCCGACCCCGCAGGGCGAGCTGTTCAGCCAGGCGAAGGCCTCTTCCCTGGCGAAGGAGTCACAGATCACCGTCCTGTGCGCAAGATATGAGGGCATAGATGAGCGCGTGCGAGAGGCGATCGTTGATGAGGAGATCTCAATCGGCGATTATGTGCTCAGCGGGGGCGAGCTTCCCGCACTGGTGATAATAGACGCTGTGGTGCGTCTCGTCAGCGGCGTATTGGGAAACGAGGAGTCGCTGGTGAGTGAATCGCACGCTGGGGGGCTGCTCGAGCATCCGCAATACACCCGCCCGGCAGAATATGCGCAGATGGAAGTTCCAGAGATATTGCAGCGGGGGGCGCACGAGGAGATCCGCCGGTGGCGAAGACGTGAAAGCCTGCGCCGGACACTCAAACGCCGGCCCGATCTGCTCGTACGAGCCAATTTGACACACGAAGACTGGGAGCTCCTTGGAGAGCTCTGACATCTATACCGCCAGGCGAGCTCCGGCAACCCTGATCGTCCGGGGCCACGGGACAGGAGAAACGACAATGAACCCATTGATCCGAGAAATCGAACAGAAATACATGAAGAAAGATGTCCCGGAGTTTCGGCCCGGAGACACAGTGCGCGTGCATGTGCGCATTCGCGAGCAGTCGCGCGACGAAGAGCGCCAGCGCGTGCAGGCATTCGAAGGGGTCGTCATCCGCAGAAGTGGAGGCGGGCTGACGGAAACCATGACCGTTCGCCGCGTCACCTATGGTATTGGTGTGGAGCGCACCTTCCCCATTCATGCGCCGGTCATTGACCGGATCGAAGTGGTGCGCCGCGGCAGCACGCGCCGGGCCAAGCTTCATTACCTCAGGGGACGCAGCGGCCGCCGGAGCCGCATCCGTGAAGACGTCGGCCGGACACTCGAGGCCACCACCGTCGAGGAAATGGAAGCAGTCGAAGAAGAACTGGCTGAACAAACAGAAACCCTCGACGACGAGCAGCCGGCCGCAGAGGAAGACACAGGCGAAGAGACACCGCGTGGCGAAGTGTCTGACGAGACCGAAGAAGTCGAGGGCGAAACAGAGGGCGACGAAGAAGAGCCTGACGAGGACGAGTAAGCGCGTATGGAGCCCGAGGCCGCAGGTACCGTCCTGGCGTTTGACAATCCCTGGCAGATCGCAGCATTGATTGCTGCGACGGTGAGCCTGCGTTTATTCAGCGCCTACACCGGCTTTTTCGACCTCCACCAGACGCTCAAAAATTGGCGATCAGGGATACTGGAATTCATCGATTCCCTGCTGATCGCCCTGCTGCTGGTGTTTTGCGTTCTGCGGCCATTTGTGATCCAGGCATTCTTTATCCCTTCAGGATCCATGCTCCCGACGCTGCAGATCAATGACCGCATCCTTGTGAACAAGTTCATCTACCATTTCGGCGATCCGGAGCCGGGTGATATCGTCGTCTTCCGGGCACCTCCGGCTGCCGATCACCTTGACCGGGATTTCATCAAGCGGGTGGTGGGCACGCCCGGAGACCGAATCTCCATCCATGACGGGTATTTGTACCGCAACGGGAGAAGATTGAGGAACCCTACATCGCCGAGCAGCCGATGTATCGGTGGCCCCGTAATCCAGCGGGTCAGCCCGACAGCATTACTGTGCCCGAAGGACAGCTCATCGTTCTTGGAGATAACCGTAACGTCTCCAACGACAGCAAGAGCTGGGGTGCTGTAAACTCTCGCGGACAAATCGAGCATCGGCCTTTCCTGCCCACGGAAAATGTCAGGGGCGAGGCCGTCTTCATCTTCTATCCCTTTGGTCGCATACGTCTTCTGCGGTGATCGGCTAAATATCTGTGATATCCGGGGGCGCTCATGAACGATTCAGCAAAACCCTCGCGACACAGAAAACTACCCCGGGCAGCCTCACGCGAGCTTGAAAGAAGGCTGGCGGCCGACGGCTTTGGGT
>JBKHJK010000120.1:0-6268 GCA_046538215.1 Armatimonadota bacterium | reverse complement strand
CCGGGGATGAGGGCTATGTGCTGCGCTATCAGTTTGAGACCGGCCAGGTCCTCAAAACCATCGAAACCACCTCGGGAACCATGCCGATGAATGTACAAATGCGGGATCCCGCAGGGATGGCCGCCGGGGGCGCCGATGCCCCTGATGGCTACCAGGGCTCAACAACCATTGACGTTACAACCACCAGGATCCTGACCATCGAAGATGTCGCTGACGACGGGACGGCCAGCGGGGCACTGAAAATCGAGTACATGTTTGCCAGTACCAGCACCCGTATCGCCAACCAGACGATTGATTATCTCATCGAGTACGAGGATGGCAGGGTCACCACCTCCGGGACCATGCAGCGCCAGACACCACCCGAAAAAATTGTGGAGCTGCAGAACATGCTAAACCGCACGTACCGCATCCGTATTGACCCCCTCGGCGGCATCGAGCCTCAGGACGAAGACTATGATGAGATGTGGCGGCAAGTGATGGGCAGAAGTGCCGTGGGTGTTGACCTGCGGAAACTGACACGTGCAACCGCCGGGCTTCCTGAAGAGGCGGTGCAGATTGGTGATACATGGGAGCAGCAGTACACCGCCGATGACGAAAATGATAGCACCACAGGATCATCCATTATGGAGCTGAGAGATGTTAAGAGCATTGACGGGCGCGACATCGCCGTCATCACCGGAACATCCACCCTCACCGTGCAGAATGCAGATGGGGAGCCCTCGGCCGCGCCGATGATGGGACAGCTCGCCGGGGGGATGGAGGCAGCCCTCAAGACCATCGAAACGCATACCGCATTCGAGATCCACATGGATCTTGACCACGGACAGGTTATGCGCCAATCTGCCGATATTACCCTGGACATGGAGCAGACCATGACCATGGACCTGCAGGCGATGTTTGGAGGCAACCAGCCGATGGAGCTCACTATGGACATGAGCGTTGAAGACGCACAGATGCACTCCGAGACCAGCACCGAGTTCGTGGAGGTCCAGGCAAACGACGAAGAAGGTTGAGAAGAAGGTTCAAGAGCACCGCCCGTGGAACGACTCAGCCGGGGAGTGAGCCTCCCCGGCTTTTGATTGCATCACGCATTGAATCCATTCGAAGCGGTGATCTGTATGGACACTGATATAAAGCTCGTTGAGATTCAGCCGACGATTGATGAAATTACCCTGCGCACGCCCCTGAAGTTCGGGACGGGCGTGGTGAATTACGCATCCTCACTTACCATCGAGGCCACCGTCGAAAACACGATGGGGCAGACTGCCACCGGTCTCGGGCACATTCTGCTCAGCGTCGTGTGGGGATATCCCAGTCGGAAGGTTTCTTTTGAAGAGCGCGATGAAGCGATGCGGGAAGTGGGCCGCCGCTTTGCAGCTCTTATGCTCGAAAATGCACGCTACGCCCACCCCATGGCCCTGTATCTGGAGGCCAAGCCCGAACTGCAGACGCTGGCCGATGACATCTCTGAGGAGATGGACCTGGCAGATCCGATGCCGCTGCTGGGGGCGCTGGTGTGCGCGGCACCGACTGATGCAGCAATCGCCGACGCCTTCGGGAAGGTCAACGGCATCAGCACCTACGACGGTTACAGCGCCGATTTCATGGAGCACGACCTCAGCACATATCTCGGTGACGACTACTCCGGCAAATATCCCGGCGACTATCTGCATGGCGCGTATAAGCCGCAGTTGCCGATCTTTCATCTCGTCGGAGGTGCGGACAAGCTCACTGCCGACGAAATCACCGATGACGATCCGGACGACGGCCTGCCGGTGAGCCTCGACCAGTGGATCGAGCGCGACCGCATCCGCTGCTTCAAGGTAAAGCTGAGCGGTGAAGACAACGACTGGGATGTCCAGCGCACGGCCGACATCGCGCAGGTTATCCAGCAGACGTACGACCGCCTGGGTATTGATGACCAGTTCTATCTGTCCACCGACTCCAACGAGATGAACCCGGATCCGGAAAGCGTCGTGGACTACCTCCGTCGGCTCCAGGAGCAATCCCCGGCGGCCTATGAGGCACTGCTGTATCTCGAACAGCCCACCGAGCTGGACCTGACGGCCCATAGATTCGACATGTCGCCGGTTTCTTCCATCAAGCCGGTGGTGGTTGACGAGGGTGTCACCAGTGTTGAGATGATGAACCTCGCGGTGGAACTCGGGTGGTCCGGTGTGGGGTTGAAAACGTGCAAAGGGCACCATTCATCGCTGCTTTACGTGGCTAAAGCGGTGGAAAACGACCTTGTGCTGACCTTCCAGGACCTGACGAATCCGGGCCTGTCACTGATTCACGAGGCCGGTTTCGCCGCTCGCATTGATACTCTCAAGGGTTTTGAATACAACGCGCGGCAATATATCCCGCAGGCGATGCCGGAGGTGCAAGAGAAACACCCGAAGCTGTTCGAGGTGACTGAGGGAACTGTGAGCACTGATTCCCTGGCCGATACCGGACTGGGTTACGGTATGTAGCTCTGAAGCGAAGCTGTGGCTCTCACCATAAAAAGGCCGACCGCTGTCAGCGCGGTTGGCCTTTTTGATTGCCACCAATCTCTGTGCCTGTCAGCTTTCGCCGTCTTCTTGCGTCGGCTGTGGAGATGTCTCTTCGACGGCGTCAAAGCTTTTGTCAACGTCGTATTCAGCGCGATGGCTGGGGGCAAGCGTTTTCAGCTCGCCGGTCTCCATGTAGGCAACACGCTCGACGATATTGACGGTATGATCGGCGATGCGCTCCAGGTAGCGGGCCACCAATACCAGGGCGACACCCTGGTCAACCGTCTCAGGATCATTTTCCATGATGCCGATGATCTCATCACGCAGGTTGTGCCACATTCTGTCAACATCATCATCGCCTTCGATGACCTCAGCGACAAGTTCAAGATCGCGCTCGACGAGGGCCTTGAGAGCCTCCCGGAGCAGATCCCGTACCCTGTCGGCCATCTTCGGGATGTCCACCAGCGGCTTGAAGTATTCGGTATGCGCCAGCTCGATTGCCGTCTTGGCGATGTCCACCGAGTAGTCCCCGATCCGCTCGACATCGGCGATCACCTTCATCACGGTGCCGATGGTGCGCAGGTCCGCTGACATAGGCTGCTGGAGAGCAAGAAGCCGCATACACTGCTTTTCTATTGCCAGGTCCATGTCATCGGCGATGTCGTCGGACTCGATGACTTCCTGGGCGAGGTCCACGTCCTGTTCGGTGAGTGCCCGGCTGGATTTATCGAGCATCGCCTCGACAAAGGCCCCCATCTGCAGAAGGCGCTGCTGGAGCTTCTGAAGCTGCTCTTCGAAGTTTTTGCGTACATGACCCATACGGATGCCGCTCCTTAGCCAAACCGTCCACGAATGTAGTCATCAGTTCGTTCATCACGCGGGTTCTCGAATAATTGCTCGGTGAGACCGAACTCAATATGTTTTCCCATCAAGAAGAACCCCGTATATTTGGAGACCCGTGATGCCTGGTACATGTTATGTGTGACAATAACGATGGTGTAACGTTCCGCCAGATCCAGCATAAGTTCCTCTATTTTGAAGGTGGACAGCGGGTCAAGGGCGCTGCAGGGCTCGTCCATGAGAATAATTTCCGGTTCGACGGCCAGCGTGCGGGCAATGCACAGGCGCTGCTGCTGGCCGCCTGACAATCCCGTCGCATTCTGGTTCAGCTTGTCCTTCACCTCATCCCACAGGGCGGCACCCTTCAGACTGCTTTCGACGATTTCATCCAGAGAAGTTCGGTCGCGGATTCCGTGCAGGCGCGGGCCGTAGGCGATGTTGTCATACACGGACATCGGGAACGGGTTTGGGTGCTGAAAAACCTGCCCGACTCGCTTCCGAAGGGCCACGACATCGGTGTCCGGAGTGTAGATACTTTTGCCGTCCAGCAGCACCTCGCCCTCAACCCTGGCACCCTCGATGGTGTCATTCATCCTATTGAGGCACCGCAAAAATGACGACTTTCCGCACCCCGAAGGGCCTATGAGAGCTGTAATCGCCGTGTCCGGAATGGCCATGGTGATGTTGCTGAGCGCCTGAAAATCGTCGTACCACATATCCAGGTTCTCAACTTCAATCTTGATCGGCCCCTCCGGGCGTATGATCCGGTCTTCCTCGGCAATTTCGTTTTCGACTGTTACGATATCGTCTGACATACCGTTCACCACCTGTGAGCGCGACGCAGCCGTGCGCGCACGAAAATCGCAGCGAGATTTAAGAACAGCACCAGCAGCACCAGCACCAGCGCCGTCGCCCACTTCATTTCTTCAGTCACATCAGGAGCTTCTGTCGCCATGACATACAGATTATACGGCAGGACAAGAATTGGATCCAAAAGGCCGTCGGGATAGGGGTCTGTGAGCGAGAAGAAGGCGGCCGTGAACAGAATTGGGGCCGTTTCTCCCGCTGCACGGCCGATCGACAGGATCAGACCGGTGATGATGCCCGGGAAGGCGTTTGGCAGCACAATCCTGCGGATCGTTTGCCACCGTGTCGCCCCAAGCGCCCACGATCCCTGCCTCAATTCCAGCGGCACCGTCCGCAGGGCCTCCTCAGCCGTACGGATGATCACCGGCAATATCAGAAGGGCCAGGGTCAGTGCTCCGGCCAGCAGGCAGCGATCAAGTTTCATCAACATGACAAATACAGCCAGCCCGAACAGGCCATAGACGACCGACGGGACGCCCGCGAGATTGATGATCGCCAGCCGGATGGTATTAACAAGAGGGCCCTTCGTCGCGTATTCGTTCAGATAGATCGCCGAAGCGATGCCCAGCGGCGCCGATACCAGGGCGGTGAGCGCAACGAGCAGCACGGTTCCCACAATGGGCGCAACCAGCCCCTCGGTGCCAAGGCTGAACATGCCCAGATTCAGGGCCGCAAAGCCTTTGTAGAACATGATGCCGATGATCAGGACGATGGGCAGGATCACAAGCGCCGCCGAGGCCCACAGAAGAGAATAGGCGAACTTCTGAACCGTTTTGGGTGAGAAGAAATACTCCAGCGTCATGTCTTCACACCTCCGGCCCGGCGAACAACGACATCGGCAATCGTGTTGATGACGAAGGTAATGACAAAGAGTATCAGTCCGACCATGAAGAGGGCGTGATAGTGCGATGAGCCTTGAGCGGTTTCACCCATCTCGGCGGCGATCGTGGCGGTCATGGTGCGCACCGGACGCCAGAACCCTTTCAGGCCCTCAGGCATGACCGCGGCGTTGCCGGTGACCATCAGGACGGTCATCGTTTCTCCGATGGCGCGTCCGAGTCCGAGCATGATGGACGCGATGATACCTGACCGGGCGGCGGGGAGGGTCACCCGCGATATCGTCTGCCACCGCGTGGCCCCCAGCGCCCAGGAACTCTGCCGCAGGGCAAAGGGGACAGCACGGATGGCATCCTCCGATATCGAAACAATGGTGGGCATGGCCATGAAGGCCAGGATCAAAGAACCCAGCGCTGCAAACTGCCCCACCGGCAGGTTCAGGATATCGGCCAGCCACGGCCCCAGCATCAGGAGCCCCAAAAAGCCATAGACGACCGAGGGGATCGCTGCTAAAAGCTCCACTGCCGGTTTGAGGATCTCCTGCATCCACTTCGGCGCGACCTCCGCCACAAACACCGCACACGCTACACCCAGCGGTATCCCGATGATCATCGCGCCAATCGTCACGTACAGCGTCCCCAGCATCAGGGGGAGCATCCCGAACGCTGTGGGCTCGAAAGTGGGCGACCACCGCGTTCCGGCCAGAATCTCGGCCATGGTCGCGTGTTCCAAAACAGTCAGGGAGTCACGCAGGAGAAAGAAGAAGATGAGCAGGACAAAGATAATCGTCGCAATGCCAGCGATCTGGGTGATCCGCTCGATTATCCATTCCCACGCATTGCGCAATCGTCGTTGCATAGAACGTGTATTCACCTGTGAATCCGCTGTTCGCAGTGACTTTCTGTCAGGGAGAAGCCTGGCCCGGTACAAATCCCGGGCCAGGCCTGCAGCTTACTGGCAATTGCAGCTAGTTGACCGGGACGTAGCCGACCTCTTTGGCGAGCTCCTGGCCTTCATCACTCTTGATAAAGTCCATGTAGCCTTTGAGCCCACCGGTGGGTTCGCCGTTGGTGTAGCAGTAAAGGGCACGCGAAATTGCATAGGAGCCGTCCTGCACGGTTGCGTTGGTCGGCTTTGCAGCGTCGCCGCCGCCCATCGGTGCCACAGCGACTGCCTTGACCTCGTCATCGAGGTAGCCCATGCCGGTATAGCCGATGGCTGTTTTGGTC
>JBKHJK010000119.1:0-6316 GCA_046538215.1 Armatimonadota bacterium | reverse complement strand
CATCAACCTCGGCCCCCACCTGGCGCATAACTTCACCGATCTCCTCAGCGGTGTCCTCCGTCGAACCGTGCCCCGTTTCGTAGGCGACAAGCACTTTCATCGCATTCACCCACCACGTAAAGTAGTCACTCAACATATATTTCGTGCTGCAGCAGTCTCATCCTGCCATGGGGCAATGTTTTGGAGGGTTTCGCTTTAGCGACGGAGGTCAAAACAGGGTGGCTGCTCGAAACGTAGCTCAGTAACCACAGCAACCTGGAGGAAGCAATCATGGAATTCGGATTTGGCAAAAGCGACATCACACCACGCATCGGCGTGCAGCTTTATGGTTATGGCCCATTTCTCAACCGGCATTCCACCGCAATCAGACAGCGGCTGCAGGCCCGGGCGATGGCGGTAAATGACGGGGATCGCTGCATTCTTCTGGTAAGCTGTGACCTGGTTGGCCTTGCGGATGAAATTGTCCAACGTGTGCGACAGACGGTTGCGGCACAAACCGGTGTGGCGGGGGATGCTATCTGTGTCCACTGCACGCACACTCACTCCGGACCCTCGACAAAGCATGGGATAGGGCAGGGGGAAATGGACCGGCCGTACCTGGAACTATTGCCACGCCGCATTGCCGCAGCGTGTAAAGAAGCCGTGGCGAATCTGGCGCCCGGAGAGCTGCACCATTCGATCGTCCCGTGTGAGGGGCTCGGCTATAACCGCGAGCGCGATAGTCGTCCGGCTCTCGAAGATGCTCTTCGCGAGGACTGGCGGCCGGAGCTGCCCGAAATCACCGACACGGAGGCACATGTGCTGTCGGTTTACGGCGGCGATGATTTGCGGGGGTTCGCGTCATATTTCTCCTGTCATCCCGTCGTCGGTGGGTCGGATAACACCTACATTCACGGTGATTTCGTTGGAGTGGCAACTGACCTGCTGGAGCGCGAGACGCCGGGCAGCACCGGCCTGTTTCTGCAGGGATGTTCCGGCAATATCAACTCCTGCGTGGTGCATCATCCCGAGCAGCCGTCACTCGAAGCGCTGGATGTGCTGGCCTCCCGGTATGCGCGGCAGATCCGTCCGGGGCTGGATGATGGCGCATTGGCGGCGCAAGGGGTGGCTTCTGTCGTGGAGAACGTTCACCTCAGCCACGATCCGCTGCCTGCTGAAGAAGTCCAGGCAATCCTCGATGAGTACGAGCAGATACTGGCGGATCCCGATATGGCTGACGATGCTCGAGAGTTCCGGCGGGCAACCGTGAGAGCCATTGCGCTGCGCCGTGAGCTGAAGCGGCAGCAGGCGGGAGTGGAGTATGAGCACACGGTGCAGATACAGGCGCTGCGAATCGGTGAGATCGTCATGGTTGGGGCGCCGTTTGAGATCACCCACCGCTACAAGCGTACCGTCCTGGAACAATGTAACGGCCCGGTTCTCGTCATGGGCCTGTGTAATGGGGCACAGGGCTATCTGCCGGAGCGCGAGGTGTTCAAAGAGGAAGACAATTACGCCGCAAGAACCGTCCCGTACCTGCTGGGCTATCCGCCGTTTGCGCCATCGGTGGAGGATGAAGTGACCTCGGCAATGGTGGATATTGTGGGGCGTGTGAGGGCCCTCTGACAGTCTCAATCGGTCGCGGTTTTGAGAAGCTCGCTCTCCGAGGTATCTGTCACATATTCAGATGGAGACGCGGTGGCACCGACGTTGGAGCGCACCACCAATTGAATCGCCGGGTTCACGTATTGGCGGAGGTTCTCCTGTATCTGGGCGACCTGTTCGGGCGTAATCGGCGCCGGGGTGCGGGCGACTGTCAGGATGACGAAGCGATCGCCCTCTTTTGTGTAACGCATCTCCTGCAGCTCGGATCCCGCCACCGCCTGTGCCAACTGGTTGCGCAACGCCTCTTCCAGCCGCGTCCGCATGGCTACTTCTTCCGCTGAGGGCGGGTGGGGCTCGGCCTTTTTGGGCTCATACACAAACTGCTCGGCACTGGCGTCGCGGGTGATGATGGAGCGTATCACGAGCTGAACATCCCGCCCCGTTTGCTGCCGAATACGCTCTTCAACCACCGCCACCTTCTCGGGCTGGATTGCGGTGGGCGTCCGTACGTTCGCCAGCACATGGTCTTGGCCGTTTTCGGTGTCATGACGGATTTCATCGAGCGTGGCACCGGGGACATCGCCCAGCTCGCTTTTGACGGCTTGTGTGACCGCATCGCGAAAGTTGACCTCTATGATGTGTTTGCGCCTGCGCTCCAGTTCATCTTGGTCCATAAAGACCGGCCCGTTGCGGTCATAGTTCTTTGATATCAACGAACTCAGGGTGAGATTGACCTTTCGCAGAAGCTGCGCCTCCAGCGCCTTTTCAATCGCCCTGACCTCCGATGGTCCCAGCTCTTTGGGCGTCATTGCAGCCGCCAGTATTTCCAGCGTTCCGTCATCTTCGTGCCAGTCGAGGGTATCCAGCCGTGCGCCGGAGGTTTCGCGAATCTCCCTGCTCAGCACAGTCTCAATCCGGTCTGAAAGCTGGTTCTCGTGGATGATGCCGGTGAGGGTGTTTGTCATGAAATAGGCGATGGCGGCCAGCGCGAGGAGGCTGACACTGAACCGCCTGAAAAAATCGCCGAAGGTGAGGGCAAGATCGGTCTCCAGCGAGACGAGACCGTAGGCGGTGAGAAGGAAGGCAGCGGCGACTTCAATTGCCAGGAAGTTTGCGGTGAACAGAAGCATCGCCCCGCCCGCCAGCTCCAGTCGCCCGGCTGCAAGACACAGTCCGGCGACAGCAAGCGGCGGAACCACCGCGACGGCAATAGCCACACCCGCCAGTGCCACACTGATGCGCTCACTCACGATGGCATAGGCCCCGGCCAGGCCCGCGGCGAGACCGACGATCATATCATAGAGCGTCGGCTGGGTGCGCATAAGGATAATGGTCCCGAACTCCGGCCGCAGGGGCGCCAGGCCGATGAGAAAGGACAGGCCGATGACAACGACGATGCCGAGAACTTCGGAGAGCACCGCCCGCACCAGAAGCTTCCGGTCCCCGATGGCCAGTCCCAGGGCGATTCCAAAAATCGGGCTCATCAGCGGCGCCACCAACATCGCGCCGATGACCACTGCGGTGTTTCCGGCCAGAAGACCGTAGGCGGCGATGATGCCCGACAGCCCCACCATGCCGTAATAGCCCCACGTCGGCTGCGACATCTCCTCGATGTCTTCATGCAGCTCGCGGGCCGCCTCCTGGCTCAATCTCAGCTTCAGACCAAAAATCCGCATGGTTGCTCCCGGGCACAACTCTCGTCAACGCTGATGGTCAAATCGCATGTGGACGTACGATCGCCCGCGCCACAGTATATCAAATATCGGACGCGAGTGGCATGCCCCTGTTATTCCTCCACCAGAAACCACTTCTGCCCGGGGGTCGTCAGATGCCGGAAGGGTGCAGAGCGATCGCTGTTGTGGAACTCTCGCATCATCTTCGTATGATCGGGGCAGGAGGGATAACGGCCGTCCCTCATCGGATCGCCACTCTCTTCCATCCACCGGTCCACACGTTCTCGCAGCTCTGCAGCGATATCTGAGTACTCTTCGTCGTCAATGATGTTGTTTTTCTCCAGCGGATCCTCCTGCAGGTCGTAGAGCTCTTCGACCGGCCGATATTCGCTGTAATAATCGTCAATCATCTCCGCACCGCCCGGCCATTCGAGGACGTCCGTGGGCATGTGTACCAGCGGCAGCTCGTCATCGAAGTTGTGGATATACTTGTATCTTTTTGTGCGGATCGCCCGCATCGGGTTGTACAGGCCGTGATAGGTCATCTCGGTGAATATGTGATCACGCGGCTCGTAGCGCCCTCCATCGAGAAGTCCAAGGAAGCTGCGGCCGTCAATGGCTTCGGGAGGCGGCCCGCCCGCGATCTCCATGATCGTCGGCAGCATATCGCAGTTGGTCAAAAGCTCGTCATGGACCTCGCCGTCATCCCAGTGTCCCGGCATCCGCATGACCAGCGTTGTCTTCGTGCCGGGGTCGTAGCAGGTGCATTTCGCACGCGGCATGGCGGTCCCGTGGTCGGTGGTAAAGACGAAAAGCGTGTTCTCGGCGAGGCCCGAATCCTCCAGCGCCTCCCGTACTACACCGACCCCGTCGTCGAGGACACTCACGATGCCGTTGAGATCGGCGGTATCCTTGCGGATGCCGGGCCGGTCTGGCAACCATGGCTGGATAGTTACATTGTCGGGGTCATCGCTCGGATATCCCTGCCGCTCGAAGGGGCGATGGGGCTCGATGGTGCCGATGCTGAGAAAAAACGGTTGATCGTTGCCGCTTCCTGCGCGTTCGTGCAGCCATTGTGAGGCATCCCGGGCGCCCTCCTCAGCCCTGTTATGCTCCGAGACGACCTCCTGATAGCCGATTTCGTACGGATCACGGGCCTCGTGCTGGATTCCGATGAGATGGGTGGAATAGCCCGCCTCCTGCAGAAGCATCTGCATGGTGGTCTGGCCGGGGCCGTACTGCCAGCCCAGGTTCACCAACCCCACAAGGCCGTTGTTGTGGGGGTATTTGCCGGTGAAGATGCTCCCCCGGCTGGGCGAGCACTGTGCAGCGGTGCAGTGATAATCGCTGAACAGCACCCCGTCCTCGGCGAGGCGGTCAATGTTGGGGGTCGAGTTGCCTGCACCGTAGCAGCCGCAGTGCTGCCCCAGGTCGTGGCAGATCATAAAGACGATATTGGGTCTGTCAGACATGATACTCCCTCAATCCTTGAGATATTTGTCCAGCCACGCCAGGACGCGCTCACGGAGGTCGGCTTCGTGCAGCGGCTCCGTAAAGCGGTGGCCCTCGCGTGGGTATGTGATGAGTTCTGTTTCCACCCCGAAATGTTTCAGAGCGGAGTGCATCTGGATGCTCTGTCCGATGTCAACGACTGCGTCATCCTCACCGTGCAGAAGCAGGATCGGCGTATTGACATTTTCGACGAAATGCAGCGGCGAGCGGCTGCGGTAGGCCTCCGGATCGCTATAGGGGGTGGTGCCGAAATAGACCTTCACCAGCGGCCCCTCGTCAGACTGCGCGTACAGTGAATACAGGTCCATGATGCCGCAGCGGGAGACGGCCGCTTTGAAGCGGTCGGTCTGAGTGATCGCCCATGTTGCCGCATACCCGCCGTAGCTGGCACCATAAATGCCCAGCCGGTCAGGATCGGCGATGCCTTCCTCAATAAGCATGTCCAGACCCGCCAGGTGATCCTCAAAATCCATCCCCATCCAGTCCCCGACATTGGCCATCATGAAGTCAAGGCCGTAGCCGCTGGAGCCGCGGTAATTGACCTCCAGCACCACGTAGCCCTCATTGGCGAAAAGCTGCCGCTTGCCAAGGCGTATTTCCTTGTGGTGACGCCCCCACGGGCCGCCGTGGATCACCGCAATGGTGGGATACCGTTGGCCCTCCTCATAACCCACCGGCAGGGTCACCAGCGTCTCAATCTCCATCCCATCGGATGATTTGTACGTCCGGGCGGTGCATTCTCCGAGGCTCAGTTCGTCGCCGGGGATATTGATCGAGGTCAGCTTCTGCACCTCGCCCGACTCAACATTGGCACACCACACCTCCGGCGATTCACCAACATCCTGTGCGATCGCGGCAAGCGTTACGCCGTCGTCAGCCATTGCCATTTCATCAATCGTGGCCGGGAGGTCCTCACACACCCGCTCCCTCTGTCTGCTTTCGATGCTAATGACATAAAGCCCGGTTTCCACGCCTTCGTCAACGGCGATGATGATTGCATTGCCCTGTTGCGTCCACTCGATGGCACTGACGTTGCCACGCAGGTCCGGTGTGAGATTGCGGGCTTTGCCGGTGTCGATATCAATCATCCACGCCTCCGCGCCAAAGGGCACGCCGCGGTCGTTGCCGATGAGCGCGAGATGTGTGCCATCCGGGGAGACGGTGAGCTTATCGGGAAAGGTCAGCTCGACGCCGAAATCCTCGACCTCGCCATCGTCAACACAGAGCACGCCGATGGCCGGCTCCAGGTACGCCTTGCCCATCCGCGGGGCAGAGGTATGGACGACGGCGACGTTCTTATGGTCAATCCAGCTATACGACCAGATGGTCATGTCGTCGGGCGATTCCGGCCTTACGTTGCCGGTGCGGGGACAGGCGCTGTAAATGCGGTGCGGCTTGCCAGAGTCCGAGGCGACTTTTGCATCATCGCCCTTCTCTTTGCGGTCGCGGGTGCGTTTGTCGTCCGGCTCCTCGGCGATGAAGCTCATCCGGCGGGTGTTGGGCATCACCGTCATGTCCTCGGGCTTGGTGAGCATGTCGGTAAGGAC
>JBKHJK010000118.1:0-6388 GCA_046538215.1 Armatimonadota bacterium | reverse complement strand
CTCCGGCACCGGGCTCATAGGCGGCTGATGTTCGGGGTGCGCTCATGCTGAAGATGCCGATAACGCGGTCGCGGTGCTCGATTTCCTCCAGCCATTCCACATACGACCCGGCGCTGTGAAAATAGACGTAGCGGTCATGTTCGGCCATCGTGCGGGTGATCAGATCGTAGGCCCCGTATTCGGGTTCAAAGGCGGCCTGCTCGGCGCTCCAGCCCTGCAGCCGGAAGCATTTCTGCCACGGATACTTCGCAAACGCCCGGGGGACCACCGTTTCAACGAAGTCCTCGACATTGGCCGCCAGTGTGATGAACTTCCCGTTCTTGCCGTGGCCGCAGTAATGACACCCGTGGGGGCAGCCCATCATGGTCGCAAAATCCCACGTCGGCCAGCACACCCGGTCCTCCACCTGGTCCTTTTCATAGGGGTGATACGCCTGGATGGGTTTGAAGTTGCCGACAATGGCGTTGGCCATCCCCTCATCGGTGTCCTTCGGCCAGCCCACGCTCTCCTCGGTGGGATCGCCCTCACCCAGATACATGCGGGTGAACACGAGTGGGCGGGTGAAGGTGACGGGGACGTCGTCCGGCTCCTCTTGGGGCGGCCACAGTTCTGAAAGCTCCTGCACGATCTCCGGCAGGTTGTTCTCATCAATCCACACCAGCTCATCGGTGGACCGGCCGATGCCTCCGAGGACATTTTCGATGCGGTTCATGCACAGCTCGTCGCCACGGACGCTCTCGTGGGCATAGACTTTCAGCGGCTTCAGTGGGTACACGCTCGTCGCCTCCGGTTCGGCAGTCTCGGGCAAAACTGCAGAAAGGTTTCACTGCTGGCGGCGATATTCCTCCCTCGCCTGCGATTTCACCTGCAAGGGGTGGTGCAGGGGTCTTGTGGAATCTGCGGCAGAGGGAACCGACCACCGAGGTGCCGAATAGACAGTAGGAGGCACAGAAAAAGGAGGCAGTCCCTGATGGATCAACGAAAACTTGCCGTTGCCTCGTCGTGGATGCTGATCACCGTCCTCATAATCGGAGCGCTTCCGACCACGGCACAGGAGCAGGGTGATGATGCAGTGATGGAATTCACCGTTGAGCTGGATTTGGGTGAGGATCGCGGTCAAAACTATGGATCGCTTTTCGAGGCAAAAGCTGCCGACGACGCCCTCATTACCGGTGCGGGATTCATGGGTGCGTACAACACCCGGCTTCGCAGCGACAGATATAGCGTCCAGATGTTCGTGCGTCAGCCCGACCGCAGGCCGCCGCTTCAGTTCGAGCAGCTCCCGCGTCCGAGCGAGCTGGCCGGAACGTATCTCTTCGCAGACCGGGGCCGGCTCCATGCACGCGACCGCGCGGATGGCGTGATCCGCGTCTGGAATGAAGATGCCGGAGCGTGGGAGATAGCTGCCGATAACCTGTACGAGCGCACCCAGGTTGCCGGTGGGATGCTGGTGTTTGGCGATAGCGCGGCAACCTATGCCGGGCAGCAGATCCTGCAGCCGACCGAGGAGGGCAGATATAACGGCTTCTACTACGGCGGCGGGCACCTGCTTTTCTACCACACCTCCCGGGCCGGGCAAAGCGGCTACCGGGAGTGGGAAAGCGACGAGACAGGCTTCTCAAAGCTGTATGCCTGTCCGTGGCGTCCCGGCGAGGGAGCAGTTGATGTATCACAGGCGGTGGTGAAGACACTGCCGGTCGTGAGGGAGACGCCCTTCGCGTGGGGGCAGCTCGATGATGAGATGATCACATGCTCCAACATCGGTGGGGTGTACGTCTTCGACGGCAGCGAGTGGCGCACGGAGGTCGAACCGGTCCTCGGCACCAGCTACCAGATTTACACAATGGTCAATGTCTATGATCGGCTGCTAATGGGACAATACCCGACCGGAGAGCTGTTCGAATACGACGGCGACGAGGTGCGCCACCTGGAAGGGCAGCCGCCCGTGATCGAGGGCGTCGCCCACTATTCACGGGAGGCGCAAACAGCCGCCCTGTACGGTGGAGACCTGTGGATGGGCGTGTGGCCGTGGGCGGAGCTGTGGCGCTACAACCTCGCCACAGAGCAGTGGTCATCCGAAGGCAGGATTTTCACCCACCCGGAGGTGACTGACGAGGTTGGCCATCCGTACCAGGAGGAAGCCGAAGCCCACGACCTCGTGCTGAACCAGTGGGGGCAGCGTATTACGAGCCTGGTTCCGCTGGATGGGTCACTCTACATCGGCACCTCGGCAAAGTGGCCGTGCGAGTTCGGTCCCGCCCGCGAATTCATGGCCGATGAGACGTGGAGAGAATATGGCCGCGTGCTGAGAATGGAGACGCCGGGGACACTCTCCGCTCCGGTCCCCTGGACGGACGGCTCCGCCACCCTGCAGTTCACCATCACAGACGACAGCATGAGCATCTCCCGCGACGGAGAGACACTGGCGACGGCGGAGCTCGGCGGAGAGCTGTCGGCTGCGGTAGCGAAAGCGGGTGAACTGAAGGAAGTCCAGTGGGGCGAGGGCGTCTTCGGAGCATTTGGCGGGGCCTCGCTCAACGGGGATCTGGCGCAGAAGTCCGACATCCCGCAGCCGTGAGATTCGACAGAGAGGTGCAGAGAATGAGAAAACTAATGATCCTGGCAGTCGTCGCGGTATTTTGCACCACAATGACACAGATCGCGAGGGGTGAGGATGTCGTGAAACCGGACGAGAATCCCCCCGCACAACAGCCCGCGTGGGAGCTGGTGACCGAAGAGGCCGCCTTCAGCCCACGCGACACCGCCGAAGATTGCGTGTATGACGGGAAGATGTGGCTCAGCAACGGATACTACCACGGCAACGTTCTACACCGTGACCTGTACGCCTCGACCGATGGCACACAGTGGGAGCTGATCAATGAGGAGACGCCCTATGACGGCTACAGTGAGTTCGTGACCTATAAGGGCAAAATGTGGGCGGTCAAGGGCAGTGTCTGGACCTCCACCGACGGCGTGGAGTGGGAATGTGTATGCGAAAAAACGCCATTCGGCAAGCGCGGCTACGGCGAGACGGTGGTGTTTCAGGATAAAATCTGGCAGCTCGGCTCCGGTGACGAGGTCTGGTGCACCGAAGACGGCGTGAACTGGACCTGCGTCACCGAAAACGCACCCTACGGCGGGCGAGTGGCGGCCGCAGTCACCGTTTATGACGACAAGCTGTGGCTCAACGGCGGCCGCATCAACCAGCCCAACGATCCGCCTGAAGAGGGCTACGAGAAGTTCACCACCTACAACGATGTATGGTGCTCAGAAGACGGCGCAAACTGGACGCGGGTGACCGAACACGCTCCGTGGGCGCCCCGGATGTGGTTCATCGCCGAAGTCTATCGCGGCCGAATGTGGATCATCGGCGGATACGACAACGTCAACCACGATAATTTCGGCGATGTCTGGTACACCACCGACGGCGTGCGGTGGCAGGAGTATCCGACGGACAACGCCTTCTCATCCCGGCATGAGCCCACCTGCTACGTGTATGATGACAGCCTGTGGGTGGTGGCGGGCAATCACTGGCCGGTGCAGAATGACGTCTGGCGCCTGACCCTGCCGGAGGACTGGTAAGGTATCATGCGGGGACAGGGAATGAACCAAGAGCACCTGCGAAGTGTCCGAAAGAAGCGATGGATACCGAACAAGCTCTATAACAGTTCACAGACGCGTCCAGGAACCACACATGGGCACTGGACGTCAACATGAGCGCTACACACAGTCCAGAAGCGCCGCAGCAGTCTGTCTTCGTCATACAGCGTCAGAGTTGTGTGGGCTGCACAGCGGCAGAATTACAGGAGGCGAGTAGTATGCGAAAAACCATGTTTGCTGTTGCCGTTCTTTCACTGGTTCTGGCGGCCTGGGTGTCGGCCGAGCCGTCCATGGTGGGCTACACCGGCCTGCTGAATGTTCCGACCGCCGATGTGCTCTCCGAAAACGCGTATAATCTGGCAATCAGCAGTTCTGAGCTGAGCGACTGGGATGACCGGGGGTATGCGGGGAATGTTGGTTTTCAGGACGGTATTGAAGCCGGCATCTTCGTCATGCGTCCTGAGGAAGGATCGGGCGAAACCATTGTAAACATCAAGCACCAGTTTCAGGCTCCTGAGCCCGGCCGGGCCTCTCTGGCGGTGGGAATCAGCGACCTGACTGATGAATTTGACACCTCAGTCTATGTGGTCGGCACCAAGCCCCTGCAAGGGGAGATTCTGGGGACGAGAATGACACTCCACGGCGGCTTTGGCGGCGGGTGGATTGACGGCCTGTTTTTGGGCATCGAAGCGGAGCTCAACCCGAGCTTCTCAGCCATCGCCGAACACTTCAACAATGATGTCAGTGTGGGCGCCCGCTGGCACATTCACGACCACTTCACCGTGGACGGCGGGTACATGCAGACTGATGAGTGGGCTCTAAACATCAGCTACAACTACCCGAGATAGACGAAGCGCTTCTCAGGCGTAATACTCCTCCGCATGCTTCGCTGCCAGAAACCCGCCAGTAGTGTGCGGAGGACTTGCTGTACCGGGATTCTGCATTTTTGGCAGGGGCGGCAGAAGAAACTGTCGGATATCCCCGACAGCCGCTTCATTTCCGCCATTAATGCGGGATTCTACTCCGTATCAATTGCCTGGCGGTCCCGGCTGAACGGTGACATGGTGCGGAGGCGTTCGATAATCGGTGGCAGTTGCTCGCAGATGAAATCAATTTCTTCTTCCGTGTTGTAGCGGCTGAGACTAAAGCGCATCGAGCCGTGTGCGCAGGTTGGGGGCACCCCCATGGCCTCGATGACGTGTGAGACCTCCAGAGAGGCCGACGAGCATGCCGAGCCGGTGGATGCGCAGATTCCTTGCTGGTCCAACATCAGCAGGATACTCTCGCCCTCGACATAGTCGAAAGAAATGCTGAGGGTGTTTGGCAGCCGGGGGACACCGGCGCCGTTGACGTGGCTGTCTTCGATAGTCTCTGTGATGCACGCTTCCATGCGGTTGCGCAGGTCTTCGACCCGCGTGCGTTCCTCTTCGATATGCTCCGCCGCAAGCTCCGCCGCCCGGCCGATACCGATGATTGAAGGGACGTTTTCGGTCCCCGCCCGGCGATCGTCTTCCTGGTGTCCGCCGATGAGAAGCGGCTCATACGGCGCACCGCTGCGAACGTACAGCACACCAATGCCCTTGGGGGCGTGAATCTTATGGCCGGACATGGACAGATAATCAACGCCCAGGTCATCCACATCAACCGGGATTTTACCCACCGACTGCACGGCATCGGTATGGACGGGCACATCGTGCTCGGCGGCAATAGCAGTAATCTCTTTCACGGGAAAGATCACGCCGGTTTCATTGTTGGCGTGCATGATGGTGACCAGGGCGGTGTTTTCGGTAATATTCGCCTCAAGCTGCCCCAGATCCAGCCGGCCGTGGCGGTCCACCTCCAGATATGTGACGGCGTACCCCTCATTTTCCTCCAGGTGCTCACACAGCCCGATGACCGCCGGATGCTCCACGGCTGTGGTGATGATGTGATTCTTGCGGGGCTGTGAGGTCAGTGCCGCCCGGATGGCCGTGGTGTCGCTTTCGGTGCCACAGCTTGTGAAAATGATTTCCTCCGGCTCCGCGGCAATAAGCGCCGCCACCTGCTCGCGCGCTCTGGTAACACTTTTTGCAACCTGCCCACCGAAGTTATGCAGGCTCGACGGGTTGCCGTACAGCTCCGTGAAATACGGCTCCATGGCCTCGAGAACCTCGGGCGCAACCATGGTTGTAGCATTATTATCCACATAGATAACCCTATCCATCGGCAGTCAGCTCCACCTCTACCTCTTCGTCCAGCGCCGTCCGCAGCCCCTGGGCGATGACCTGTCGGACGGTGTCGGCATTTTGCTCACATAATGCACTGCCCTCGCGCAGGCCGATCACTGCCCGGTCGTTTTTCAAGTCCATAAGCAGTAGATCCCCGGCGTCCACACCAAGCTGTCCTGCCAGGGTGTCATCAAGCACGCGCCGGATCCGCGTTGCACGGTCCGTATCGGCCTCCGGCTCGCCATCAAGATCGCATTCCTCGCGGATCTGGTTGATCAGCTTCTCGATGACCGCCACGCAGCCGCCGCAGCCGCCACCGGCCTTGGTGTAGTTCGTAACCTCTTCGACGGTCCTGAGATTATTCGCTGTCACAGCGCGGCGAATCTCGGCCTCGGTCACCTTGAAGCACTCACAGACGAGTTTTTCTTCCTCCTCGTCTTCGATCGTCTCCCCGCGATAATCAGCAACCGCCTTGTGAAGCGCCTCTGCCCCCATGACCGAGCAGTGCATTTTCGCCGCCGGCAGGCCCCCAAGGTACTGCGCGATATCGTCGTTCGTCAGCTTTGCCGCCTCGTCAATAT
>JBKHJK010000117.1:0-6403 GCA_046538215.1 Armatimonadota bacterium | reverse complement strand
GACCAGGGCTACTACGTGTGGTGGGGCGGCAAAAATGACATGATCAATATGGGCGTCATTGATGACGCCTGCCACGAACGCGTACAGGGAGCCGGTGACAAAGAGACCTTCACCGAGCGTCCGTGGGAGGCCGGCGACCGCCTGTACCATACCTTCCTGTTTGGCGAGGTGCCGGAAAACTGGGGCACCTCGGTGGCCGATGATAACGTCGCTGAAAAGGCCGCCGAGTTCATCCGAGAGCCCAAAGATGAGCCGTTCTTCATGCTGGTGAACCAGACGTGGCCGCACCCGCCCTACGCGGTCTTTGAGCCGTACTACTCCATGTACGACCGCTCGGAGGTCCCCTTCCCCATCCGCCCGCCGGAAAACTGGGAGGGCAAGCCGGAGATCCTTCAGCGCGTCCATGAACGGACGAATATGGACGAAGTCACCGACGACGAGCTCCGCGAGATGGTCGCAGTGTACTATGGGATGATCACCAAGACCGACCGCAACCTCGGCTGGCTGATGGAGGCGCTCAAAGACAGCGGCCAGTGGGATGACACCATCGTCATCGCCACCTCTGACCACGGTGACTTCTGTGGCGATTATCAGATGACCGAGAAGATGCAGAATACCTTCGAGGACTGTCTGACCAACGTCCCCTTCGCCGTCCGCGTGCCCGGGTGTGACCCGTTCGATGCAACGTCCGAGGAGCTGTGTGAATGGGTGGACATCCTCCCGACACTGGCCGAGGCGTGCGACATCGAATTGGGGCACACGGTCTTTGGCAAATCCCTGATGCCGCTGCTGCGTGGCGAAACAGATAAACACAAGCCCTACGCGTACTCCGAGGGCGGCGCGTTGATGGAGGAGATTCACACCCACGAGACCAGCCGGCCGTTTGAGAACATCTACTGGTCGCGGCCGGCGCTCCAGTTCGAGGAGCCGCGGGTGCACGGCAAGGCCGTCATGATCCGCTCACACGACTTCAAATACGTCCGCCGCATGTACGATACCGATGAGCTGTACGACCTGCGAAAGGACCCCGACGAGGTCCATAACCTCATTGATGATGCGACCATGCAGGACGTGGTGGATGAAATGTCTCAGGCGATGCTGGACTGGTTCCTGCACACCGGCGATCAGGTGCCAATACGCTGGGACCTCCGCAGCCCCGGTCGCGAACACCCCGAATGGTCCGCCAAACAGACCAAACACGGCTTCGTGAGGGATGTGGATGAGGGGTAGATGCGCTCTTTTTCATCACAAACACGGCGGCCCGATGCAGCGCAAATGCGTCACTAATATAAGGGTAAGCAGGCGAGACCGCGGCCGGTGTCACACTCCCTATCCCCCGTAATTCACCGGGACTTCGCTTTCGCTGACGACGGTGTAGGCGTCGATGCTGTCGTCCCACTGCAGGGTAATTTCGCTGACCCATTCGGACTGCGGCGGGCCGATCCACACGACTACCTTCTGGTAATCCGAGGAATGGCTGACGATCTTCGCCACCCAGTTGGGCGTGTCCATCAGGGCGGCCTCTTTGGCCACCTCCGGACCGGGCGTATAGATGTCGGGTGCATCGCCGGCATCGTCGGGGACAGCGTCGAGGATTGATTGGCTTTCAGGGTCATACACGCCCTCGCCGCTGACAGTGTACTGCTTTGCCTCCTCATCCCACGCCAGCCACACGCCATACTCCCAATTTCCCTGGGATTCTCCCATGATGACGGCGACGTTCTTCCAGTCGTCGTAATGGTCCAGCACCTTCACCGCCGGGTATTTGCTGTAGTTTTCGAGGGCAAAAAGCAGCGCCGCCTGCTCGCCCGGACTGCCGGCTGTTGCAGCCTCACCACCCTGTAAATCACTCTGATCAGCATCACTGTCCGCGTCCTGTGTGGTACCATCGGTGATCTCTGCCGCAGGTGGAGTGGCGGTCTTATCCGCCTCGAGGATTGCATAAAAGACGCTTCCCAGACCCAGCAGGACGGCGAGGACAATGAGACACCCACAACCTCCAATGATTCCGAGGATCACCCACAGCCAGGTGTTTTGCTGCTTCGGCTCCTGCTGCTGTTCGGCATCCGGCGGCGTGGCGTCTGCCATACCCATCAATTCCCCTGTGCGACAGTAGTGGTGTATGCCAAGCGAGTTCGCCTCGCTACCCGCTGTTTCCTGCTTTGCAATGAACCTATCCGGCTGTAGCGCGTCAAACTCGAAGAATATATTCTCCATCGCTAAAAGGAGACTGTGCACCAGCGGCGAAGAATGCTGTGCCCTATCATGCTTCTGTGGAGGCAGAGAGTATGACGGTTTTTCGCTTTGCCCCGTTCATTGTTCTCATCCTGGCGCTCACTCATTCATGTATTGCCGGTTTTGCGCCGGGGCTGAATCTGGAAAATGGCCAGCCCAGCCCGCTTCAATTGTCACAAAAGCAGCTTCCAAAGGGATGGTCGCTGGACGCGTCACAGACAACCACCTCGCCCGGGACGGTGAATCAGTGGGCGTACTTCGGCCCGAATCATGAGGATAAGGTGGAAATCACGATATCCACCTGGGGCGAGCGTGCGAATCAGTATCTGCAGTGGAAGCAGGGGATGGTCGCGACAGGTGAGTACAACATCCAGACCGTCGAGGTGGTCAATAACCGGCGGCTGGGTGTGTATGACGATCCCGCCAGTAACCAGATGATGTTCACCAAGAAAAGCGGCTCTGACAAGCAGGTGCTCATCCGCGTCGGGCCGTACCTGCTGGAGATGCACTGTCGTGGAAAGACCTATCCATCGCAGGCCGCCGCTACCATAAAGCCGGACAACATGCTGGAGCTTGCCAGCGCTTTCGGGACTCACCTCAGCGAATGCGCCATCGCCGCCGCCCAGGAGGACGCCTCCGCATGTCCATACCGCCGGGTGATCGTCGAGGCCTCCCAGACCCCAAATAAATTTGTGAATGGCTGGCCCGATTTTAACGTCCCGACAATTGATGTCGGTGAATATCAGCGGGCGGAGAACTTCGAAGTCATCGGCGGCAATACGGATACCTTTGCGATTTATTTCAAAAACACCACCCGGCGTTACGTCTATCAGCGCCGCCCTGCCTTCGGTCCGCAGCAGGAATGGGCGGGCCTCGGTGAACTGACACTGCAGCCCGGAACCTACGCAGTTTCGTGCAATACCTCCGGCAGTGGCTGCGGCAACATTGTCCTGGCATACGACCTGGTAAACGTCGGCTTCCAGTGGGAGCCACTGTTTCTCCCCGCGAACAACACCGGCGGATCAGGGAGCGGCTCGACGACCCCACAGCCAGGGAACACGGTGACCATAGACACCTTCCCAATTCAGGACACCATTGACAATTTCGCCCGCCCGCCGGAGATCGCAAACTATACGCTGAAGGCCTCGTGGAAAGACCTCCCCTCGGGCTGGGCAAAGGATCCACTGGCGAAGATTGACCCGGGAGGGTGGGTGATTCCCGTCGGAGGCAGCATCAAATTCTGGACCGAAAATAGACGCACGGGGCAGGAAGTCCCATCAAGCTATACGGTGGTCAGCGGCACCAGTGTCGGGCACATGGAGGGCAACACCTTCATTGCCGATCAGCCCGGAGTGGCGCTGTTGATGCGTGTCTCCTCTCACGAGGGCTTTACCATCGTCAAAAACCCCGATGGGACGGATCAGTTCATTGACAACCCACAGTTCCGCAGTGCCTTCAAAATCCAGGTTGTGCCCGCGGACGTCGGGCGGCCGGGGCTCAGCCAGCCATGGACGACTGAGACCGGCGAGATCGTCTCCGGCACTGTCTATCAGGATGTCGGCGGTGTCAGGACGCCGGTGGAAGGTGCGGTGGTGACGCTCGACCTCAACGGCGGTGAAGTGGCAGATACACGCACCGACGCCTCCGGGTATTACGGCTTTAAGGGGACGAAGCTCGGCACACTCTTTGCCGGCACATACGAGCTTCGGGCATACAAGCGCACCGCCGCAGTCAGCACCGACCTATGGAATGCGCAAAAGCAGACCGTCACTCTGCCGCTGAAGCCCGGACAGACTCTCAGCGGTCAGGATATCCGCGTGATTACCGCAAAACAGAAATTCGGCATTGACGTCCCCACGCTCTGACCCTGGGGAGTGCACACAGGATATGAAGAGCCGTCAGACGCTGGCGGCTCTTTTTTGATTCAAAGGTCACAGCCGCCCCTGAGGCGAAAAGACCTTCGCCGGGACAGGAACGATATTTCGTGTTTTGTAGCGAGTAATAGATACACATCACAGGGTGAATTTGAATGGCCGAAAAGAAGAGCGCAAGTGAATTCCATCGTCCTGAAGGACGACCGACCTACTCCCCACGGATGTTCTCCGCATGCCGCGACAGCATGGACCGCTACTGGGCGGCCTGGCATGCCACTGAAGGCCCCCTGGAGACCATCCGGGTCATGTCGCCGGAGGAGTGTCCGGATACAGAGCAGATATCGGATTACGGCCTGAACTTCGAGCCGGCAATGGCGGCGGCTCCGGACGGCGTCTGGTGCGTGTGGTCGCAGCGCCGGGATGAGCGCTGGCGCCTGGTCGCGCGGTACCGCTGCGAGGACTGGGGCGATGTGATTGAAATGCCCACCGAGGAGGATTTTGTCTTCCACGCCGCCGCGGTGTGTGATGATGAGGGCCGGCTGTGGGTGGCGTATGTGGCGTGGGATCACGGGCAGGACCCTTCTGTGGCCGTCCGCACGTACAATGGCGAATGGTCGGAGCCGATTACCTTCGACCGCTCCGCGAAGCCGCAAATGCGCCCCGCGCTTGCCGCCGGTAAAGACGGACAGGTATGGATCGCCTTCTGCTCCTATTTCAAGAAGAGCTTCCGGGTGGTCACCGCCCGTCTCGCTGCAGGAGAAGCCCCCGAGCAGATCACGACCGTGCAGGCCGACAGTCGCCACCAGCAGGACCTGTCCCCCGATATCTGTGTCGATGCCGAAGGGGTTCCGTGGCTGGCGTGGATCACGTACGTGGACGTCACCCGCGAGGGTGTCATCGGCCGCCAGACCGATCTGAATGTCGCACAGTGGGACGGCACGCAGTGGTCGCTGTGTCCGGGTGCCGAGGATTATTGTGTCACCCACCTCGACTGGGGGATGCTGCCGGTGGAGACGTACTGGGGCTACAACGGCCTCCGGCACCGCCCGCAGCTCAACCGCCGCGGTGACGGGATGTGGGTGTTCTGGGAAAGGCACCGTACCGAGCAGTCGGTCGCCGGGAATGTCGGCAACGGACAGTTCTGCGGCGCTTTCAACGACGGCAGGGGCTGGGGAGAAAGCAAACTCATCAACGACGGTCACGCATGCCATCTGGTCAAAGGCCTGATCGAACAGCCCGCCAATGAGATCGCCTTCGCCTGCAAGCTCTCGCCCCGTCACAGTGATGAAATCATTGATATCGCCTTCCTGCACCGGCCTGACGACGAACTGGAGGCGCTGGAGGAATATGACCGCGATCTGTGGGAGGGCTGGGAGCCAGTCGAGTTGCCGGAGGACATGACCGGACAGTTGCAGGATATAACCGTCGAGTCAGGCGACGATGAGTTCGAGCTTTTGTGGGGAGACCTGCACTGCCATACATACTACTCTCCGGACGCCGAGGGCGAACCCCTGGAGCTTTTGCTGTATGGCCGCGACCGCGGGGGCCTCGATTTCTGCTGTACGATCGACAACGATTACTACCCCCACATCGTCATGAGCCGCAGCGCCCTGGACTATAACTACGCCGTCGCGCAGGCCTTTGAAGATGCCGACTACCAGGCGTTCTGGGGCTATGAATACACCTACCACCTGCCCCGGGAGGGCGGGAAGCCCAAGAACCATCGGGCGGTGGTCTATTACGACCGCGACCAGCCGATCGCCCGCCGCACTGACCCCGATGGACGCAGCGCCGAGGACTTCCTGCGCACCATGGAGGGCAGCGCCTCGCTGTGGCACCCGCACCACGAGGAGTGGGAGCTGTGGGGATACGTGCAGGAGGAGAACGTGGAGGCGGCGGCCGAATGGTTCGACTACATGCAGAAGTCAAACGTCTCACAGGATCACCTGAAGGAGGGCTACCGCTTCGGGCTGACCGGTGCCAGTGACAACCACCGCATCTGCCCCGGTATGGGTGGAGCGGTGACCGGGCTGTACGTCCGCGACCGCAGCCGCGAAGGCGTCATCGAGGCACTGAAGCGCCGCCGCTGCTACTGCACCACCGGCTGCCGTGTGTTCATGGACTTCCGCATCAACGGGCATTTCATGGGCAGTGAATTTGAAAGCTATGAGGCCCCAATTGTGACACTGCAAGCCCAATCCACCGACGGCCGGGTGATCGAGTGGGTGAAGATCTGGCGCGATGAACAGCTCGCCGCCGAATTCGCCCCGGGTGCGGAGGAGACGGAGCTGCAG
>JBKHJK010000116.1:0-6418 GCA_046538215.1 Armatimonadota bacterium | reverse complement strand
TACCTGTCTGGCGTCATAAATCTGATACTATCTCCCAAAACCCCGTGGCTCGGCCTGCGATTTGGTTGTTTGTCGTTACAAATCGCAGGTGGCGACGCCGTTTGTCGCCAGCTTCCAGCCCGAGTCAGGTCCTGCTCCCCCCGGAGCGCAAACTCCAAAGGCTCATGCCACATGGATAGTTTTTAAGGGAGAAAGGTGAAACCATGAAGATGCAGATTCCTGGAACCGGATGCGCCAAATGCAAAAAGCTTCTGTCGGCGGTTGAGACAGCCGTCATTGAACTCGGCGTGGACGCCGACGTCTAAAAGGGTCGAGGACATCAAAGAGATCGCACAGATGGGCGTCATGAGCATTCCGGCCCTGGCCGTGGATGGCGAGGTTGTGGCCACCGGCAAAGTCCTCACACCCGAGCAGGTTAAAGAGCATTTGCACTCTTGAATTGCCACTGCACACCAAATAACACCAAAAAACCGTTCCCACCACCCTTTTGTAAACGTAAGGAGAAAAGACAGATGGGCAAAACGGATAGCACCAGCCTGCTGTACCTGTGCACAGGAAACTCCTGCCGCAGCCAGATGGCCGAGGGCTTTACACGAGAACTGAAGGGCGATATGTTTGAGGTGTATTCGGCAGGCATTGAAAAGCACGGTGTCAACCCGCGGGCGGTGAAAGTGATGCAAGAGGCTGGCATTGACATCAGCGCCCAGGAATCCAAGACTACCGACGAGCTGCCGGATATCACATTCGACTATGTGGTCACATTATGCGACCAGGCCCGGGAAAGCTGCCCGCTTTTCACCGAAACCACTCACCTCGTTCATGCGGGCTTTGACGACCCGGCCGCAGCCGAAGGCACAGAAGAACAAATCATGGCAGAGTTCCGTCGTGTGCGTGATGAAATCCGCGCATTTGTACAACATCTGCCGGAATCGCTGGTCACCGAGCAGGAGACGACAGCATGATACGCGGGCAATGCTGGAGCAGACCGGCCGTGACGCCGAAGACCTCCTGGATATGATCGCCATGCAGCCGATGGACGCTGAAACCGTCTGCGGGCGTGTCGGGGACGCCTTCGAGAAAATCCTACACAACCTGCAGCAGCTTGAAGAGAAGTTACACCAATAAAACATGTACAGAGGATGAACGCCATGCCCCATGAGAGTATTTTTGGTGACGAGGAACGCGCCAACTGCCGGTCCTGTACCGTGTGGCTGGACTGCGAGATTGTCAAAGCGGTGGACGCCCGGGCCGAAGCGGACAATGTCAGCGCCACCGAGGTCATAAAAAGGGCTTTGAGCGAATATCTCGACCTCCCCTCCACCCCGGCAAAGTAGCCGCCGCCCGAATACCACTGGTCGCCAGGCAGCTTTCAATACGCCGATGAAGAAGTACGAGGCAACGAAGATTCATCGGCACCTGAGAAAATAGTTCGACGAACGGAACTTTTGCCCCGGGCGACACGTTCATACACATGGCAACCCGGAGACAGACAACAGTGAACCCCGCTGTTGAACAAAAATGAGTGTGAAGCCCCCGGGTAGCCTCTCCCCCTTTCGCGCCGCAGCCTCGATGCTGCGGCGCTTTTTTTATGCTCTCTCCACTGCGCGATCCGCTCCCGCTGCGGCCGTTTGCCCCGCTTGAACTCCCCGCGATCGGCGGTTATCTCCCGGCTGCAGGAAACGGCGATGGCTTTGTGTCCCGCCAGGCCAACAATCCCTACCAGATACTGCAGAGGATGTCAATCTCTTGCGCACGGGGGAAGAGTTGTATAATATACAATTAGTATCCATAAACATGATGCAGTGTTCTGAGGGGGAATGAGAAACATGCGACGGGGATTTACCTTGATCGAGTTACTGGTGGTCATAGCAATCATCGCCATTTTGGCGGCGATTCTCTTCCCGGTGTTCGCACGAGCACGGGAGAAGGCGCGCCAGTCGAGCTGTTTGAGTAATGTCAAGCAGATTACTCTGGGTGCGCTGATGTACGCGCAGGACTACGACGAACGGATGCTGACTATTATCATCCACGGCGACTTCGTGTATTCCGACGGCTCGGGCGGCACACGCACCGCAAATGGAATGTGGTACAAGCGCCTGCAGCCGTACCTGAAAAACGAACAAATCCTGCAGTGTCCCTCGGCCGACACACGACGAGACCCCGACACGTATTCGGGAAGCACCAACGGATACGGCTGGAACCGCCATTTCGGCCGCTACGGGGATGACACAGCGCTGGCGGAGATCGAGTATCCCGCCCAGACTGTCATGGTGGCAGATACCGGAGGGTCCGGCAACTACCGCTTCTATGCCCGCCACTACGACGGCGGACCGTATCTTGCCCGGCGTCATAATGAAGGCGCCAATTTCGGCCTCTGTGACGGGCATGCCAAGTGGTACAAGATCGCACATCCGCCGAACCATCTGGACTATTACGACATAGGCGACCTGCGCTTCTATCCGTAATCCGGGGCGTCTGAGCCTCTCGTAAAAATGAGCTGAACCGCTCAGCAGGGCCGGTTTTTGCCCGTCCCTGTTGAGCATAATCCCTTCTATAAAACAGGAGGTGGTGCAGAAGCCAGAAGATGTACGTCAGGCGATGAGAGCGGAACATGATTGTCCGAAGCGTCACTGCCTGTGACACCGTCTGCAGCGATCCGGCGAGCGCATGGGAAACGTGTAGTGGCGGAGGAATGCCAGCGCCGGGTGGATTTTCAGCGGACAATCCCGAAACACCTCCACGTCAATTGCCTTGCCATTTCTTCCGCCACGGTCATCAATACCCACGATGACCCTATGAGTATGACCGGCAAAGGAATAACAGTTTCTGTTGCAGGCGACCTTTTTGTGATGGACACCATTGGTGGTATCGGAGATGAGGTATTCTAAGGGGGAGTGAGAACGATGCGACGGGGTTTCACTTTAATCGAGTTACTGGTGGTCATAGCGATAATCGCCATCCTGGCGGCGATTCTCTTCCCGGTGTTCGCCCGAGCGCGGGAGAAGGCCCGACAATCGAGCTGCCTGAGTAACGTCAAGCAGATCACGCTGTCGCTGCTCATGTACACCGAGGACTATGACGAAACGGCGCCATTCGCCAACATCACCTACACCGGTGTGAAGTGGATGGACGCCGTCGAACCGTACACGAAGAATGATCAGATCTATATCTGCCCGACGATGAAGCAGTACAACAAAAACTTCGGCTACAGCTACAACGCCTATATGGGATATTTCGCAGATTACCAGGGACGCACGGGGCCCCACTACCAGGGGGTCACCCTTTCGACTGTGAAATACCCCAGCCACTGTGTGTGGCTTGTTGACGCGATGTCCAAGCCATGGAACGCGGAGTGGAATACGAACCTGCTGTATTACGTGCTCGGTTCCAGGGCCGATCCCGCCGACCGGCCATACTGGCCTGAAGCGCATAATGGTGGCAGGAATATAGGCTTCGTGGATGGCCATGCCAAGTGGTTTAAGCTCGAGCAGATGTGGGATATCCGCTACGGCGGCAGTCTCGTGTGGTACCCGTGGGACACCTATTCTGAGCTCGAATAGGCAATCCTGTGAGCGTCATCGCTCCTGTCGAATCCGTCAGTTGGGGCAGCCTGATGCCGGATAATGCGGCGAGGGTCCGTCTGCTGGTGGCGGGTTCGACAGGCAGCATTTGCATACACTGAGCCACGAAAGTGGTGCCGTTCGCCGGTGCTGTTCAGGCCCGTGGATTCAGCCACTGCGTGCATGTCCGGGGCGGTATATGTCCCGGAATACTTTCATGCACTATCCTGCTTTGCAGCCTCGAAACGTACGACTGTAACCACATCATCGCTGCTGAGTTCGCGGTCGAAATCACGCCGCAGGCCGATCAGCGTTTTCATCAGATCCTCCTCGCCGTTGAGCACCCTGTCGGTCACCGGAACGTGCTTCAACCGCGCGCGGCTGGTTCGCAGGACCGTGACACTGACGCGCCTGCCCTCATCATCATCGGAAACAAACTCCGCAGGCCCCAGGGGAACCTGCATGTCATCAGGCAGGATCACCAGCACTCTGTTTTCATCGAGTATTTCGTCTATCATGCTATCTGGAACTGTCATTTCAGTCGCCATTTTTTTGCGTCTCCTGCAGGTGTGGTTGTAACAGTGTATGAGACTCCAGGGGCACAGGTACACGGAGGGCCCCTCTGTGGAGCCCTCCGGATCGTCTGATGCAACACGCGTTTTGGAGCCGGTCTGTCTCAGTGCGCCGGACGGTGATACGGTCCGAGGCTGCGGGCGAGTTACACGTCCTCGCCCAGCTCTTCGGCCATCTCGTCAACTTCCTCGGCACCATCGGCGAGCAGCTCCTCTTCATCGTCCAGCAGGATGTTCAGCAGCCGCTGGAACTCCCCGACATGTTCGCGCTCCTCATCGGCGATATCGCGCAAAACGGCCTCCGCCAGCTTGTTGTCGGTTGCGTCAGCGTGGGCCTGGTAGAGGTGAATGGCCTCCTGCTCGGCGGCGAGGTTCAGGCGAATGGCGCGGATAAGCTCGTTAAACGTCATATTGCGATCGGGCACTTTCCCTGAAAACGGATCTGGAAAATCTGGCATGTGCAGTCCCTCCTGTTTGTATGTGTAAGTGTGCGTCATGGTTGATCGAAGCGCAGACGGTTCGACAGGTCGCGCCCGTGTGGTACTTATTCTCACCACCGCAGGGGTATTCCTGCCACGGCCTCTCACGACCTGCGCCCTGTATCGCCTCTCGCAGACTGCCTGAGGTGCTGGAGAGTTCAAAATCCGCCTCCGGGCCCGGACATGAGGTGTCAGCCGACGATTTCCAAAAAGCGGACTACACAGGTGTGTTGACAGGTGGTGGGATGTCCCCTGTGGAGATGACAATCACCGGGGCTTCACAACACCCGCCTGCTCCACTGGTCCATCCTTCAGCACCATGCCACATCGGCCGCAGTCACCAAAGACAGATGACTGACACGCCGGCGGCTGTCAGGATATTCCATTGCCGTGCGCATGACGACGGTTGAGCCAAAGCCGGCGATCAGCCCGCTTCTCTCTGCTGCAGCCCCAGTGCTATCATCGCCAGCGCGCACCGGCCTGTTTCTTCATCACCGATCCACAGCTCGCACCGGTAGCCGTCGCACGCGCGGGGCTGCCGCATTCCCATGCTCATGCGGGCCTCGGCCGAAGGCTCATCCTTGAATGGACACAATCCGTGACCGTCTTCGGAAGTCATCACACTCACCTCTCAGGACATAATCGGTATATCCTTTATTCGCGAGTGCTTCGGCTGTGCCTCCCTGCCCGGCACGAATAGCAGGCTGATGGTGTCTTCGCCAGAATCATACCGCCGCCATACAACCCTGTGACAGGCGCTCAAACGCGAGGTTCGGCGATTCCACTGCAGGATTATAAAGAGGGATTTTACCCGTCCTGCATGCGGAGGATGATGGCCTGGGTCTCGTCGTCGGCGGGGAGGCGGGTGAGGGGGCCGAAGTTCTGGAGGATGGCGGCGACGGCGTCGAAATCCACGATGGTGTAGTCGCTGCCGCCGTGGACCTGCTCGAAGCGCGGGGCGGAGAAATCGGCGATCGCCACGGTCTCGCGGGCGGTGCGGCACAGCTCGGTGATGAAGGCCTGTCGCTGATCCGGCGGGATGTGGTGCATGGCGCACCAGGAGACGGCGATGTCGAAGCTGTTGTCCTCGAAGGGCAGATCGGCGCCATCGGCCTGCCGGTAGTGGAGGCGCTCTGAAAGCCCCATCTCCTCCGCCCGGTCGCGTGCCTCCTCCACCGCCACCTGCGAGATGTCCACACAAATCACCCGGCAGCCGAAATCGCGCGCGGCAACCACCGCAAGCTGCCCCGTGCCGATATCCACAAGAGCTTTGTCGTACGCCCCTGCAAGCTCGAGCAATTCTTCGCGTGTCATATAGTCACCACAGCTATAGGCCCCGGTTTTGGGGAGTGCTGAACGGCGTCATCGTGTCTCAACAGGGCTATTATATACAAAAAGCCAGCGGCGGCCATAATGCTGCAACACCCGTAGCTGGCAAACAACGCCAGCATCTGGAGTTTGGCAAACACCGCAAACGTCCACGTAGCTGGGGTATCTGGAGTTTGCAAACACCGCAAACGTCCACGTAGCTGGCAAACAACGCCAAACATCCCCGTGGCTCGGCCTGAGACGTGCGCTGTTTGCACGGATCAGGTGAGAATTGAGCCGTTGCCGTTTTCAATTCTCAGCTTCCAGCCCGAGTCACCGCATATGCACCTGCTGAAGAGTGCAGATCAGCAGTTCATGAACTGAATGTGTCCCTTTGTGCAGACAATAGCGGATGTGCAGGGGAATGACTCGGGCGTAGCTGATTGCAGGTGCAATCAGCATTTGGAGTTTTCGTGAAATCACGAAAGCTCCACCGGAA
>JBKHJK010000115.1:0-6419 GCA_046538215.1 Armatimonadota bacterium | reverse complement strand
CGTTCGTGATGATCTACTGCGGGATGGATGCTGACGACTGCCAGTGTCTGTGCATGGCATTTTCCGACGACCTGGTGAAATGGGAGCGGTACGGCGGCAACCCCATTATCACTCCCGGGCACCTGGAGTGGACTTTCAAGCGGCCGGACGGCAAATCACGCCACTGCCGGGACCCGCACGTACAGAAAGTGGATGACTGGTACCTGCTGTACTACACGGCATTTTGCGCGGATGGGTATTCGGGGGTGGGGCTGGCGGCCTCGAAGGATTTGATGTACTGGGAGGACCTCGGGCCATGCTTCAAGCGCGACGCCTCCTCGTGGCTGGCCGAAAGCCCGCTGGTCATTCAGCGAAAGGAGAAATACTATCTCCTCCCCAGCGCGACGCCCGGAATCCAGTGTTTTGAATCCGATGATCCCACCGACTTTCATCACAAGCGGCAGCTTGAGGTGGTCAACCACGACATCACGGCACCGGAGGTCATTGACACCCGTTTTGAGGACCGCTATCTCATCGGCTATCACGGCGATGAGGGCAAGCGCTACACCGTGGGCATCATGCACTGGGAGGGCGACGGCCTCCGCATCGAGCGCATCACCGAGCCCGCTCAGCTTGAGCCGTGGGGGCTGGTGTGACCGCGGACGCCCGTCCGGTCTTTCGTGCGCTCTTTTCACCCGCGGGGTTGCAATCTACCAGTCGTCGTCAGTTTCATCGTCGTCTGACACTGGCCGCGCGATGGACGGCCCTTTAGAGTCCGATGAGCCCTCTTCTGATGCTGTCGTTTCCGTGGCAGAGGTGGCAGCCGGTCTTGCCGGCGGCTTCGGAGGCGCCGTCGGAGCGGCCGCACGTTCCGGCGGCTGCCGGGGACTTCTGACCCCGAGAACAACCACGACAAAAAGCCCGAGCACAAGCAGCGCCACAAGCACCCAGAACAGCTTCAAAAACAGTGTCATGAGCAGTACCGAGACGATGGCGAAACCGAAGGCGAACGCTCCCACGGCGGCATTGAGGCCCTGCCCGACCATCGGGATATAGCCGAACAGCGTTGTCAGCGGCCCCAGCACCATGAGAATACCGATGCCGATGGCGAGCACCGCCCCGCCTTTGAGCATCCAGTAATAGAGCCGGTATTCGCTCTGCAGAAAATCCCCCGTCGCCCCGTCATCCAGCGCACTCACCACGAACGTCTTTCCGGCCTCTCCCCCGCCCTGTTCAATGGCCGAGCCTGCTTTGTGGCCAAAGACGATAAGCTCTTTGCCGATGTCTATGACTTCGACGGTGAGTCGCTGGTCGCCGACCGAGGGATCGTGCCTGCCGGTGAGGGTGGGGTCGAAAGCATCCGAGCGCGAAGAGTTGGGACGTATTCCCTCGAAGACCTTCTGAGCCCCCACGATTTTGGCGCTTCCAGCCCGTATATCAATACTTCCTATCGAAAAAGGAGCGATTTTGTACTTGCTTTCTTCGGTCTCCCAGTCGTAGGTGACATTCCCGTCGCTGTCCTCGTCTCTTTCGTACATCTCGCGAACCCATTTGAAATACAGGACAGGTTTATCGTAGTAATCCACATCCAGATGCTCGCCCTCTGGCATTCCCCGGAATTTGACGGTTGTATCATCAGCAGCGGTCGTGTCCTCCAGGCTCATCATCTCCACTGCTTCGAACTCGTCGCCGTGGTTGACAAGCTGGACTTCGCCGTAATAGACCATGTAAAAGCCCACCGGAATGAGCAGCAGCCCGATGAGGATCCCAAAAATCGAGCAGCCGCCGGACCTGCCGCCTGAAGAACCCACATTGATATTCATCCTGTCACTCCATGCGCGAATTATTTGACACTGCCGAAAAACCACCGTAGGGCTGCTGCAATACACTGCTCACCGACACTGTGTGCGCGGCGCGGTGGAGGTCACTGCTGCTGTTGCGGGATCTCCACGCCGAGGTGACTGAGAATCCATTTCAATGCGTACTCCCGCACTTCCTGCACGGCCTGGCGATCGGCGTCCTTGAGACCGTGGCCCGCGCCCTCGAATGTCTTCAGCTCGCACGGGACGCCCGCCTCATTCATTGCCGACTTCAGCAGCGTCGCCTGCGAATACGGTACCGTCCTATCTGCCGTGCCGTGCATCATCAAAACCGGCGGGTCGTCGGCCGAAAGGTGCGTTATGGGGGAGGCCTCGCGGTAGATGTCGGGCACCTGTGGGTACTCGCCGCCGAGGAATGCAATCATGCCCCGCTCCTGTTTGATTTCCCACATGGCGGGAAAGTCAGTGGGCGGGTTTTTGGCGACACAGCAGACGGCGAAGTTTTCCAGCGGCTCTCCGTCGGCATTCGTGTCGGTCTCGTCCGGTTCCAGGAAGTTCATCATCAGGGCGAGGTGACCGCCCGCCGAGCCGCCCTGCAATGCCAGCCTGTCGGGGTCAATGTTGAACCGTTCGGCGCTGGCGCGAATGAAGCGGATGGCCGCGAGGCAGTCATCCACCGCGGCCGGATAGGGCGCGACATTCGAGAGGCGATAATTGAGAGAAAATCCCGCCACATTGTGCTCGCAGAACCTGAGCGCCTCCGGGCCATAACCGGCCTTGTCCCCCGACCGCCAGCCACCACCATGGATAAACACCACGGCCGGATGGGGATCGCCCTCCGGAAGCCAGTACGCGTCCAGCTTTTGGGGAATACTGTCGGGCTCGGCATAGACGATATCGTACTCGGTTTCGACACCATCCGGGACGGGCGGGCGGCGGTGCAGGCCGGGCTGCTGAGGCCGAAGATATTGTACGAGGCCCCGCGGCTGTGCCCACAACTGCTTCACCTGCACGTTCCCATCTGCCCCGATGACAAACGCCGAATTGGGGCGCCTGCCATAGGCCTCCCATACCGCGTTGTCCATCTCGTCAACCAGCACGATCCAGTCATCACCCATGCGGCTGGAGGCCTGTTTCGCCAGCGCCAGACGCTCTTCGTACGTCGTCGGCTGATTGATGAGGACACCCTGCTCCTCGTTGGTACGATGCAGCCACACCCGGTCGGCGTAAGGGCTCTTCGTATCCTGCGGGTGGGCTTCGACGGTGTAGATCATCACATACCGGGCCCTGTCGCCCATCATTTCCGCCAGCTTTCGGCAGGACACAATCTTGCTCCGATACACCGGGCACGACAGTGAGCCAAACACGATGACAACCGGCTTTTGGGCATAAAGATCGGTGAGGGAATGGGTCTTTCCATCGACATCTTTGAGCTCAAAACCGGGGGCAGCATCACCCACACGCGGAGACTTTTGCATAAACTCCTGCGCCGGTTTGGTCGGAGCGGCAAAGGCGATGCAGACCACAGATACCGACAGGGAGATCAGCACACCACACCACAGCCATGTATCACGCATGAAAACCCCACCATTTCACTGGATCAGGGCCCGGCAATTTGACCGCTGCCCGGTATAATCGTACGATAATATCGCCTGCAGTTGCTATGACGCAAGGTGTATGTGAATTATTCCGTGTCACACCGGGCGCATTGCAACACCCGCGAGTGAAATGCGGATGAACCGATACACCCGCGCACCTGTCTGAAAAATGCTGCCTGTTTCACAACGAGTGCCTTCGTGTTGTCCATAAGTCCTATCAAGAGGCGATGTGCAGATGGAGACCCTGCTTGCGAATATAGCGATACTTGTCGGCCTGATTCTGGCCAACGGAATTTTTGCGATGTCGGAGTTTGCGCTGGTTTCGGCGCGTGAGACGCTGCTTACCGATTGGGCGGAGGCGGGTAGCAGTGGGGCCAGGGCGGCGCTTGAGTTGATGGAATCGCCCGGTAAATTCCTCGCAACTATCCAGATAGGGATCACCTTCGTCGGCATCATGGCAGGGGCGTACGGTGAGGCAACCATCGCCCGGAGACTGGAGCCGGTAATTAGCCAGTTTCCTCTTCTGTCTTCCAGGGCTGATATAATTGCCGCCGGCGTGGTTGTCATTACTGTCACCTATTTCACACTTGTCATCGGCGAATTGGTCCCCAAGGATCTCGGCCTTGCATACGGTGAGCGTATCGCCACCATCGTGTCGAGGCCGCTGAAGGCGCTGGCCTTCATCACCGCCCCGATGGTGTGGATCCTCAATCATTCCACCCGGGCGGTGGTCTCGATTTTCTATATTGACCAGACCACCAACCACACGCCCGTGACTCGCAGCGAAATTGACCAGATGCTGGATGAATGGCGAGATGAGGGTGTCCTCGGCGCGGACGAAGAGGAGATGATGGAGGGCCTCCTGCAGCTTTCGGAGCGCAAGGCCGGGAGTGTCATGACGCCGCGCCCGCAGATCGTCTGGCTGGACGTGGATGCCACCAGAAAGGACCTGGAGGATACGCTGGTGGACACGCCATTTTCTCTGGTACCCGTGTGTGAGGGGAGTCTGGATAACCCCATTGGAATTGCCCGCGTTCGCGACATTTTCGGGCTGCTGCTGCACGACGAACCACTCGACCTTCGAGAGCTGAGTCACGAGCCGCTCTTTGTCCCCGCCTCCATGCCGGCGATCAATCTTTTGCAGGAGTTTCGGCGCTCGGAAAGGCACATGGCGATCGCGCTGGATGAACACGGCGAAGTCGAGGGCCTGATCACCCCCGTTGACCTCATGCAGACGGTGGTCGGTGATTTGATGATCCTGAGCCCGGATATCGAGCCGGGAATCCAGAAACTTGCTGACGGCACATTTGTGGCCGATGCCATGCTCCCGGTAGAGCGGTTCGTCGAAGAGTTCGATGTGCAGGTCCCCTCCTCGTCCCGCAGGTCATATCATACGCTCGCCGGCTTGGTACTCAACCGCTTGCGCCGCCTGCCCGAAGAGGGCGACAGAATCATCATTGACGACGTGTGCGTGGAGGTCGTTGACATGGACGGCCGCCGCATCGACAAGCTCCGGCTCATTCGCGAGGAGTGCGAAGTGCCTGATGACGAACAGGGAGATGCACCGGACGACGATGCAGAGCCTCCGGCTGAAGAGTAGCAGATCCGACAGCCGCTCTCCCCTGCCGTGGCCTGCGCCCGGCGGGATGGTTGAAGGAATTGCCCACCCCGGCACCTAAGGTATCTATGTGCAGGTGGTCCTGAGCATTGCACTGTGTACGATACGGTGTCCGGGAGTGGATTGAGTTATGCTGCGCCTGACGATTGTGCTTCTCGCCGTTGCTTTTGCCGCAGGTCTCCTCGCCGCCCATCCTCGCGTCGGCCCACAGTACGGAGAGGAGTCGGTGGAGGGCTTTATTGATTTTTGCGAATATCCGATGAGCCTCTCTGAAGAAGAAATGCTTTCGCTGGTGCCGGAGAAAAACGGCATCAGGATCGTGGGATGCCCTAGCTGTCCTCCCAGCAGGCCGGAAGGCCACTTCGACTGGGACCCTCATAAGCCCAACCAGATCGTTTGCGAACGCTGCGGCCATGTTTTTCCGTCCGACGAATACCCCGCCGACCAGATCCACGAGGTCACCACTCCCGCCGGCAACACAATCAAGTACCGCTACTGGGAGCGCGAGGACGGATACCGCTACTACTTCGGCGCCCGGATCGCCAAGGACAGGCAGCGTTACATGATAGACGTCGCCTCGAAAATGGCGCATGTTTACCACTACACACAGAAGCAGGAATACGCGCACCGTGCCGCTTTGATCATCAACCGCTTCGCCGAGGTCTATCCCGATTATATCTACAAGTACGAAATGCCCTTCCGCCAGAAGATTCTGTACGACGGCGACATTGACCCCAACGAGGAGCGTGGCTGGCGAAGCTCCCGCTGGGAGTGGTGGGCGTACAAGGACATTCCTGACCGGCTTATCCGCGCCTATGACCTGATTTATGAAAGCGGCGAAATCCAGAAGATCCCGGGCGCACAGGAGCGCATCCTCGACGACTTCTTCCTCGTCGCCGCCGACACCGTGATGCACCAGAAGGACACCTTCCACAACATGAGCCCGACGGCGTACCGGGAGATGATCCTGACCGGGCGTGTCCTGCAGCGGCCGAAATATATCCACGAGGCCGTGGACCGGGTCCAGAAGATGTGCACGCGCCGGTTCTTTTATGACGGAAGCTGGTATGAGGGCGCGCCGTCGTATCACCGGCAGGTTATCAACGGCCTGGGCCGGGTCTTTGATATGGCCAGAGGCTATTCCGACCCCGAAGGCTACACCCACCCACAGACCGGCAAGCGCTTTGATGACCTGGATATCGCCGAATACGTCCCGGAGGTAAAGCGGGCGCAACAGGCGCTGGCGGATATGCGTCTGCCCAACGGCCGCGCCGCACCACTGCATGACACGTGGTCTCATACCCGCTCACAGCCGCTACAGCGGTCCGAGCCCGTGCTGTTTGGAGGCCTGGGCCATGCCAAGCTCGGGCGGGGTGAGGGTAGTGACCAGATGCAGCTTCATCT
>JBKHJK010000114.1:0-6473 GCA_046538215.1 Armatimonadota bacterium | reverse complement strand
CACCAGCTCTGTGTGGCGACGGCCGCAATTGCGCTGGACCGGGGCGAAACCACCCAAAAATGGCTGGACTGGCTCTTTGATCCAATGTATCCCGGCGAGTTTATTGACCGGCATGATAACTGGAAGCATGACCCGCTCCCGTGGGTACTGCAGGAGGGTCTGGACCGTGATGGAATGGGCGGAGAATGCGGGGGTTACGGTCTCATCTGGACCGGGCGGATGCGAACGCTGCCACCACTTTTCGAAAAATATCCCGACTATGACCGCCACGACCTGGTCGCCGATTACCCGAAGCTGAAGCAGGCGTTTTTGGTGGAGGGTCGGCTGAACGCCCTCGACGCCGCCATGCCCAATATCGGTGATGTCGGCGCGTGTGCGAGATGGGGGAAACGTGGGGATCCGGAGGTGTTCGCGCAGGGCTTTGACCTGTACGGAGAGCAGCGGCTTGCAGAGCTGGCCTGGCGGTACGCGGATGGGCGGATCCAGCAGCTTGGTCGGGACATCTTCAAAGAGGATCCCGACGAGCTGGGCAGGCGCATCGAAGAGGCTGTCGAGGGCGGTGCGCACGAGTTGCAGTGCGAGCACATGGGCCGCTACGGCCAGGCGATACTGCAGACGAAGAGGCCGGAGAATGGACGGGCTATCTGGATGCATTACGGCTACGGCAAGGGCCATTCACACCACGACAACCTCAACCTCGGACTGTACGCCAAAAACATCGAGATGCTCCCGGAACTGGGATATCCCGAATACACCGGGCCGTGGCCCAAGCGGATGGGATGGACCTCCCACACCGTCAGCCACAACACGGTGATGGTCAATGATCGCAACCTGGCTTACAGCCCCGGCGGGAAGATCAGGATGTTTGTTGACCGGCCTCCGGTGCGGTTCATTGAAGTCGATTCCCCCGCCCCCTACCAGGGCGCCATCGAGGATCTGGAGGCCTATCGCCGGGGCGCAGCGCTCATTGATGTCTCCCCGAATGACAGCTATGTGTTCGACGTTTTTCGCGTCCGTGGTGGGCAGACCCACCGCCTCTCGTACCACGGACCGGGGATCGAGGTTGAAACGACCGGGCTTTCGATGATCCCGCAGGACGGTGGAACCATGGCCGGCGAGGACGTGGAATTTGGCGAATTCTTCGACGGCAAGCGCGGTTCATGGGGCTACAACGGCAGCGGGCTGATGTATCTATACGACGTCGAGCGTTCGGAAGCCAGTGTGGAGGAGCCGTTCACGGTTGACTGGCTGGCAAAGGACAAACCAGATCGTATTCCACCGGGCCATGAACCGCACCTGCGCCTACACTCTCTTTCACAATCCAGCGAGGTGGCCCTGGCCAGCGGTGACCCCCCGCAAAACAAAGGGAGTGTCCATCAGCGCCTGCGCTATCTGCTGCAGACGCGCCGTGGCGATGACCTGCAGAGCCAGTTCATTACGGTCCTGGAGCCGTACGACCGGGAGCCGTTCATACAGGCGGTGCGGGAGCTGGAGGTGCAGCACGAGGCGGACGAGGCCAGTGTGGTCGCTGTGGCGGTCGAGATGGTGGACGGGACCGTGGATATCCTGATAAGCTGTGAAGAGCCCACTGTTGTGACCGGCGAGAATGGATTGAGATTCGACGGGAAATTCGGCATGATACGCCTGGTGGGCGGACAGGTCGAATGCATGAGGATGGCGCACGCACGGCTTGTGGAGTACAATAATATACGCCTGAGCGCCGATCGGGCGGCCTACACGGGCGTCGTGACCGGCGTGAACACGGACAATCCCGACAGCAACCGCGTGCACCTCGACCCACCGCTGCCGCAAAATGCCGATCTTGTCGGCCAGACGATACATTTTGACAACATCGCGCCGATTGACACAACCTATGACATCAAAGCCGTGACAGACCGCGGGATTTCGACCGGGGACATAACCATCATTCGGGGGCTGAAGGATAGCACCAATTTCGCATCCGGCTATGAGCACCTGGTCAATCCGGGCGACACTTACTGCGTCCCGTGCGTGGTAGGTCTGGATCGAGGTGCTGGTGCGAAATGATTAGACACACGGTATGAAACGACACATGCAAATGTCAGGTGGAAACACAGATGCCGGAAAATGACGCTGGCGTAACCATTGCGACCGCCACCATAAGGGGCCGTCGAGCAGTGAACCAGGATGCCGTCATCGCCCGCCGGATGGACCCGGAACGCAATCGCTGGGGCCTTCAGGCCATTATTGGTGTGGCGGATGGCATGGGTGGACACGCGGCCGGAGAAGTGGCCTCCAAAATCGCTGCCGATACGGTCGAGGAGGTCCTCGGTCTGCGCCTTGATGACCACAGCGAGATCGCGGATTCCATGAGGGGGATGAGTGCTGACGAAGCCCTGGCCTCCACGGTGCGGCTGGCCGACAGACATATACACCGACAGGGCACCGAGCATGCCAGCCAGGAAGATATGGGCACCACCCTCACGGTGGTCGCCGTGGACACGGAATCGGCCCACGTCGCCCATGTAGGTGACACCCGCGGGTATCTGTTGGACGAAAGTGGTATTCACCAGATCACACAGGATCACTCGTGGGTCGCCCGGCAGGTGCGCAACGGCCACATGACCGAAAAAGAGGCTGCCAGCTCGCCGATGCGTGCACAGCTCACCCGAACACTGGGCGCCGAAGAGACTGTTGATCCCGACATGCTGGCTATTCCCCTGAAGCCGGGGTCCATCTACCTGGTCTGCTCCGACGGTTTGACGGAAGTGGTGTCACCGGAAAAGGTTCGCCAGATCATTGCGGACGCCGAAACCCTGCAGCAGGGCTGTGACCGGTTGATGCAGGCGGCCGAGGAGCGGGGCGCGAGCGATAATGCAACTGTGGCGTGCGTCGAGGTCGGGCGGCTTCCCCGGGAGGCAATCACAGGGGCACAACCCGGCGAGCAAACGGATGAAATGTACCCGGCATTTGAAGTGCGCTCACGGTCGCAGGCATCCGAACCGCAGATGCGCAGGCTGTGGCCCCTGGTCGCTGGTGTGGCGGTGGTTCTGCTCATAGCGGTTGGCTTCACAGTCAGGTCATGCGTGCAGGCGCCCGGCCAGCAGGTGCAGCAGGCAGCACAGCCGGATGAAGAGCTGCCACAGGTGCAGCCTCCGCTCACGCTCGAGTCGCCGGTTAACGGCCTGAACGTCAAGGTCGGGGTGAAGGAGCAGAAGCTCGTTGTTGTCACCAACCGGCACCTCACCACAACCATCCACTCACCCGATGTGAGCGATTCAGAGCCGGCAATCCGCATCAGCCCGGAATCGTGGTATGAGCGCGAGCTCTCCCAAAAGCAGGCAGAGGCCTGGGGCGATAAGTTCGTCGAAATCACGCTGTACACCGAAAACGGTGTCATGAAGATCGAGACCCTGCCGGAGCATCTTGACATCTATATCAACAATCGCAAAAACAACAGCCGGAGCATCCCGGTTGACAGGCTTGACGAAACTCCCGCCCGCGTGGGTTTCTACTTCCCGCCCAATGACAATGAGGACGGCTTTACGGTTGCCTTTACGCAGATAGACCCGGCCAATCTCCCCGAGCGGGGCGAGGAGGCGTCCGAGTAGGGGATGGACGTGGCATGTACCTCCGCATGAGCCCGCTCGTGAAAATGGACTGTTCATGTTCTCACAGGCCGGTGATTGTTGCGGCGTGATCGCACCATAAACGCCTGTGCCAAAAGACACAGGCGTCTTCAATCATACGGATGACAGGGGCGGCGATCAGGTGAAGCTGCGGAAGCTCTTTTCCACCTCGCCGGTCTCCAGCAGATCCGAAACAGTGTCGTTTTCGACGGCGTCGGCGATGATCGGCATGCACTCGTCCATCACCGAAATCGTCTCCTCGATCGCCTCATCGTCGTGCGAATAGGTGATGAACAGCAAACCGCCACGGCGCAGCAGCACTCCCCGCTTCGCCATTTCCTGCAAAAGCAGCGTCCACACGTCATTGACCAGGTCACTGTTGTCGTAATCGAATGACATGCTGTGCTGGGGTGCGAGGCCGTGGCATTTGAAGGGGACACCGATTTCGTCGGCGATCCGCTCAAATGCCTCAGCAAGTTTGTTGCCCTGGCGGAACATGTGCTCTGTGACGGGTTCTTCAGCGTAGGTTTGCAGGCTGGCATTTGCTGCGGCCAGTGAGAGAGCCTCGCCGCCGTAGGTGATGCTGATGACGAGGTCCTTGGACTGGTGCATGACGTCCTCGCGGCCGCAGACCGCCGCAATCGGCATCCCGTTGGCCATGCCCTTTGCGAAAACGGCCAGGTCGGGAGTGACGCCATAGTATTCCTGTCCGCCACCGGGCGCGAGGCGGAAGCCGGTGACGATTTCGTCAAACATCAACAGTGCGCCATATTCATCGGCCAGCCGCCGGATCCCCTCCACGACCTCCCGGGGCGCGGCGGTGCCAGAGGCGACGTCAAGGGCGATCATCGCCACATTGCCCTCATGCTTTTTCAGCAGTGCCTCCAGCGCGTCGAGATCGTCTCTGGGGAAGCCCTCGATGGTATCGCCCAGGACATCCGGGACGGCCGGGTTGCCGCTCTGCGCGGCCCACTGGTCGGCCCATCCCCGATAGCCGCTGTTGAGGATGATCTCTTTGCCGGTGTATCCGCGGGCGATGCGGGCTGCTGCCTGCGTCCCTTCTGCGCCGCCCTTCATAAAGCGGGCCATTTCGCAGCACGGCACCATCTCCCGCAGGCGCTCAACAACCTCGATCTCCAGCGGGCTCAAAAGTCCGGCGATGATGCCCTTTTTGAGCTGGGCGGCCACGGCCTCATCAATCGCGTCGTAGCAGTATCCGAGCGTGATGGGGCCGAGGGCCAGGACGTAATCAATATACGTATTTCCGTCAACATCGGTGATACGGCAGCCGTCGGCGTGGTCAAAATAGATGGGATAGGCCCCGGGCGCGTATGCTGTGGCCCGCTTGCTGTTGGTCTGCGATCCGGCGGGAATGAGCTGACAGGCGCGTTCGTACATTTCTATAGACGTGGTGACATTCAGCTTTTCCGACACGGTCGATTCCTCCGATGCGTGTTATGCAAATACGTCTGACAGATTGTTCTCAGTGCGAAAATTGAGTCTCACTGCTGAAATGGTCCCATCCACCGCTGGAAATCTGTATCCTATCGCCGCTGTCGTCAAGGATCCTGGCGCCACCGTCTTCACTGACACGGCCGATTTCGGTGATTGGGGTTCCCGTGGTTTCTGTGGTTGCGAGAATGTTGTCTGCGGCGTCGGGATCGGCAGTGAGGAGCAGCTCGAAGTCCTCGCCACCGGAGGCCGCCCAGATCATCGCATCTCTATTAAGCTCAGCGGCGCAGGCCTGCAGCTCTTCGCTCACGGGAAGCTCTGAGGCGTGTAGTTCAACTCCCACACCGCTGGCCGTGGCGATATGTCCGGCGTCCTGGAGGAGACCGTCGCTGATGTCAATACACGAGGTTACAGCACCGGTCGCAGCCAGAGCCGGAACCTCCCGCAACCTCGGCGTGGGGGAGAGCAGGGCCTTGAAAAGCCCGGGATAATCGTTTGCCGCCTCCGGTCCCGATTCAGCCAGAAGGGCCAGGGCCGCAGCAGCATCCCCCAGTGTCCCCGTCACGAAAACACGATCACCGGCGCGTGCCCTGTCTCGCTGCCACACACCCTCACGCTCGACATCACCGAGGGCGATAATATCTATGAAAAGGCCGTTATCGCTTGCAGAGGTATCGCCACCGGCGAGGGATATGTCGAATTTCGCGGCCGTGGAACCGATGCCGGAGATGAGTTCGTCAGCCTGCTGGACAGTCCAGTCATCGGGGAAGCAGATGCTGGCGAAGAGGCTGATGATGCGGCCGCCCATTGCGGCAATATCGCTCATGCAGGCGGCTGCAGCGCGTATGCCAACATCTCGGGGGGACATCCAGTCGAGGCGGAAATGGCGCCCTTCGACCATTGCATCGGTGCCGACAAGCAGCACCATCGGGCCGGGGATATCTATGACGGCCGTGTCATCTCCGATACCGATCAGAACCCGGTCCGAACCCGCTCCGGCGGCCTGGCGGATGCGGTCTATCAGCCTGAATTCTCCCAGCTTTTGCAGGTCCATCAAGGTCAGGCCCCGGTATTGCTGGTGGTTTGTTCGAATTCTTCCAGCGCTTCGGAGATGGTGTCAATGAGGTGGCGGGACTTATCCACGAGCCGCTTCGCCCGGCGGTCGGGGCGCCTGTTGTAGCACGAGATGGTGATGCCTGCGGCTATCCCTGCGGCCAGGAGTGCGGCTCCGATGATCCCCCAGGTCTTCCATGGCATGGCGTCATTGTTTTCGTCCATACGCGACACCTGCTGAATTTCTGTGATGATTTGAGAGTGACTGCTGCGTACAACCCGGCATCACGAATATAAAGGCCCGGAATCTAAAATTCCGGGCGCGGAGTGCAAATTCATTGAAGAAGCGGAGTGCTAAAC
>JBKHJK010000113.1:0-6502 GCA_046538215.1 Armatimonadota bacterium | reverse complement strand
CGCTCTGACCGTCAATACCGAGAGCATTGGAAGCGCGACGCGCCTTGACCAGGATCTGCAGATTATGCTGTTTCAGGCCGTTCAGGAGCTGCTGAATAACGTTGTCAATCACGCCGACGCACAGCAGGTGACTGTTGTCCTGGAAAGTGATGAGGATTATACCCGGGTGCAGGTGCGCGACGACGGCAGAGGCTTTGACCGCGAAAGTGTGGAGCTGTCGCCGCGAAAAGATCACGGATACGGCCTTTTTAACATCTCTGAGCGCATCCGGCACGCCGGGGGCACCTTCGAAATCGCATCCGAACCCGGTGAGGGAACGACAGTTGAGTTGACGGTGCCAACAGTGGGCAACAACGAGGAGATGGCAACATGAGCATCTCAGTTATCCTGGCCGACGACCACAAAATCACCCGCGAGGGTTTGCGGACGATGATCGAAAAGGAGCGCGACATCGAGGTCGTCGGTGAGGCGGAAGATGGGCGGGAGGCCGTTGATCTTGTGGCCGAACTATCTCCCGACGTCGTTGTGATGGATATCAGCATGCCGGACTTAAACGGTATCGAGGCCACTCGCATGATTCTCGATGAAAACGTGCACACGAAAGTCCTTGCCCTCTCCATGCATTCTGACCGGCGGTTTGCAGCAGGTATATTCTCGGCCGGCGCATCCGGATACCTGCTCAAAGACTGCGCCTACGAGGAGCTGGCCAAGGCCATTCGCGCGGTCGCCGATGATCGAAAGTACCTGAGCGCCGATATGACAGATGTGATGCTCGACGATTACGTGGACATGCTCGGAGACGATGACGACCAGTCGGTCTTCTCACTACTGACCGACCGCCAGCGCGAGGTGCTTCAGCTTTTGGCTGAGGGACGCACGACCCGACAGATCGCCCAGGACCTGCACGTCAGCGTCAAGACCATCGAAAGCCACCGCCAGAACATCATGCAGAAACTCGACATCCACAACGTGGCGGAGCTGACCAAGTACGCCATCCGCGAAGGTATCACCTCCCTGGAGTGAGCCGCATAGCCCCGTCAGAGATCGCCCCTAATGCAAATATGTGCCCAATATGGGGAAATCCCCTATTGCCCTGCATGCAGCAGGCGGCGATAATATACTTAAGTTCGGCTCACCGCCCTCCCAGAACAGCCGAAAAGACGCTATATCAAACCACCGATGCGTACGCCACGCAGGACAAATGAAGGCTCTTAGCTGCAGGAGATATTGAAGCTATGATAATAGGGGCACTTCTGGCCGACGACCAGGATCGGTCACGTGAAGCAAGCAGACACCTCATCGAAAATGAAGGGGATATTAAGATTGTCGGAGAGGCGTCGAATGGCCGACAGGCGGTGGAGATGGTGCAAAAGCTCCAGCCGGATGTTGTTGTGATGGACATCAGTATGCCGGTGATGAACGGGCTGCAGGCCACCCAGGAGCTCGTGGACAATGGCAGCAGTTCCCCTGTGCTCATCCTCTCCATCCACACCGATCACCGCTACATTTCGCGGGCAAGAGAGCTGGGCGCACAGGGGTATGTCTTCAAAGGCGAGATGCATAAGTGTCTTGTCGAAGCCATCCGGACGGTCGCACAGGGCAAGCAGTATTTTTCCACCGAATAGATCCCCTCTCCCCGACCCGGCCAATACCACCGTCTCGTACTTGCTCGGCTGGATCGTTAACCCTCAACAGCCCCACAGTACACGACTTATAAGGTTTTCCGAACCGCATTGTAAGGATATTCCCGATTGTCATGGCATATTTTAGCGTGTAAGCTATGTCGTGTAGTAAGAAGCAAGAGATTTGCTTACCCGGTCATCGGCGAACCTTGACTGCAGGACGCGTTGTGGGGCTGTTGGAACACTGTGTCGTCGAACCGGGGCTGTGACCGGTGTCAGACACCCGCGAAACTCATCTCCCCTGGCACCGAGTGTTACCCTTCCGTGTCCCGCAGTCAGGAACGGCACCGAAGATTTTCACAGTTTCCAGCAGCCCCATGGCACAAGCTATTCCGTCCGCCTGGTGCGCGGCGGAAAACATAGAGAAAGAGTGCGACGGATTCCGAATGATCAATGTGTGTGGTCGCGTCACCCGGTGAGATTTATCACGGCTCAACATCAGGTTCAGCAGCGCCACACAGTACCAATACGAGTGGGTCGGACAAAAAAGGAAACACCCGGAGCGGTGCTTCGTCCTTTCGCCTGAACCCGCAACTCATGGCTGGTATGGATATCAAAAGAAAAGCGTCCATCCACCGGTGAGAATCAGGAGTAAGCGCTTCCCGCAGACGAATAAAGCACTGTTCTCCCTTCCCGAGATAACACGTGTGGCCAAGCCCCTCCGGCCGCACGTGTTTCTCGTTGACAGGGGCTTTTAACGCGGCAGAGGGTGTTGCTGGACGCCCTCGTATGATATTATTGGAGGGGTGTTCACCGGGTTGTTATCCTGCACAGATACGCGACTGCAGCAGCGAAGGCACGAGATAGATATGAATGGTGCGCAAAACGTCGGAACCGTCGTTCAGACGCGCGGCAGTGTGATTGATGCGCTATTCCCCGAGCGTCTCCCCGCGATGTACAACCAGCTCACGACGGGTCCGGACAATAATATCATCGTGGAAGTGCTCAACCATCTCAACAGCCACACCGTCCGCGGAGTTTCGATGACGCCCACACAGGGCATCTCCCGCGGTTCAAAAGTCATAGACACCGGCGCACCCATCAGGGTTCCGGTTGGACGCGAGCTTCTGGGGCGCGTTTTTAACGTTTTTGGTGATACCATTGACGAATGCGGAGCTGTGGAGACCGATGACCGACACAGCATTCACCGCCGCTCCGTCCCCATGACCAGCCAGTCACAGACCGCCGAGATATTCACCACCGGCATCAAGGCTATTGATATTCTCTCACCCCTTGAGCGGGGCGGAAAAGCAGGTCTTTTCGGCGGCGCCGGAGTCGGCAAGACGGTGCTGTTGATGGAAATGATCCACAACGTGGTGGACCGGCACGAGGGCGTGAGCTTTTTTGCTGGAGTGGGTGAGCGGTGTCGGGAGGCCGAAGAGCTGTATCGCGAGCTGCAGGAATCCGGAGTGCTCGATAACACGGTGCTGGTATTTGGCCAGATGAACGAGCCGCCGGGCGCACGCTTCCGGGTCGCTCATTCCGCCCTCACCATGGCCGAATGGTTCCGTGACGAGGCCAGGCAGGACGTCCTGATGCTCATGGACAATATCTTCCGCTTCGTGCAGGCCGGCCAGGAGGTTTCCGGCCTCATGGGGCAGCTTCCCTCCAGGGTCGGATACCAGCCGACACTGCAGACAGACCTGGCGGAACTCCAGGAGCGTGTCTGCAGCACGACCAGCGGCGCCATCACCTCTATCCAGGCCGTTTACGTGCCCGCCGATGACTTCACCGACCCGGCGGCGGTACATACCTTTTCACACCTCTCCGGCTCGGTTTTTCTGTCCCGCGACCGTGCCAGCGAGGGGCTGTATCCGGCGATTGATCCACTCCGCAGCAACTCAAGCCTCCTTGCCCCCGCCGTCGTCGGACAGAGGCACTACCGGATCGCCCAGGAGGTCCGCGAGACGCTGGCACAGTACGAGGAACTCAAGGATATCATCGCCATGCTGGGGCTGGAGGAGCTGTCACAGGCCGATCAGCGCACCGTTCGCCGCGCGCGCCGTCTCCAGCGCTTCCTCACCCAACCGTTCTTCACAACAGAGCAGTTCACCGGACGCAAGGGCCGCATGGTTGATCTTGATGAGGCTCTGGACGGCTGTGAGCGCATATTGAACGATGAATTCGCCGACGTGCCGGAAAGTGCCCTGTACATGATCGGCACCGTTGACGAGGTTGAAAGTGATGAAGCTGAAGATACTGGTTCCGGATGAAACGGTGCTCGAGCGGGAGGTCCAGAAGATCGGCGGAGAGGCCCAAAACGGGTCATTCACTCTCCTGCCGAAACACATTGACTGCGTGACCGCCCTGGTGCCCGGAATCCTGTCGTACGTGGACATGGAGGGCGAAGAGAGCTTCCTGGCCGTTGATGCCGGGGTGCTTGTGAAAAAGGGTGATGATGTACTCGTATCCACCCGCCGCGCCTTCGAAAGCCCCGAGCTCGGGAAGTTGAAGGAGGTCGTGGAAGGCATGGAGGAAGTGACGGATGAGCGAAAGCAAGTGGCGCGCAGGGCGCTGGCCGAGCTTGAAATTAACATCGTGCGCCGCTTCATGGAGCTTGGAAAATAACCTATGACCGACGAAGAATCCGCAGAAAACGGAAATGACGGACAGGAGCCCGCAGGCCGTCGCGAGAAGCTTATCCAGAGCGTGGGCGACAAGGAAGCGCGCAAGCTGTGGGCGCGAGAGCACAGAACCGACGTCGTCTGGTTCGGCCTGGGAATGATGGGGCTGGTGGGCTGGTCGGTGGCGATCCCCACCATCATCGGCGTTCTTCTGGGCGTGTACCTGGATCGCACAATCCCCGTGGATTTCTCATGGACACTCACCCTGCTGTTTGCCGGTATCGTGCTCGGCTGTTTGAATGCGTGGTACTGGCTAAACAAGGAAGCCGATGAGATCCGCCGCCGCTGTAGCCCTGAGTGCGAAGAAGAGGCATACGCGTCGGAAGCTGACACTGATGAGCAGTAGTGAGATTGTCGGGTACGTGCTGGCGTTCATTGATGGTGCGGCGATCGGCGTTGTCTATTTCGGAGCGCTGTGGTGGACGGTCCAGCGAGTGTGGAATTCGGAACGTCCAGCGGTACTGTTCGGACTGAGCTTCTTACTCCGCACGGCGTTTACACTGATAGCATTTTATTTGATCATGGACGGGCGGTGGGAGCGCATCGCCCTGGCGGTAGCGGCATTCATACTCGTTCGTCTTATTATCGTCAGGCGGTATTTCCCGCTGAGGGACGTGGAAAATCTGCCAAAAGATGCACAGTAGGCGAGAAGCGACGCCATGGAACTGACACCAGATCAGATTATTTTCTGGCAAAACGGCCCGATTGTGCTCAACGCCACCATCGTGTACACGTGGGTGGTGATGGCGCTTCTGGCGGTGCTGTCGTGGCTGGTGACGCGTCGCCTGACGCCCGGTTCGGAGATGTCACGGGGACAGAATATGCTGGAGGTTATCACCCAGGGCATTCGCGACCAGATTCGCGAGATCTCCGGCGAGGATCCCGACCAGTACCTGCCCTTCGTGGGAACGCTCTTTCTTTTCATCGTCCTTTCAAATTTCCTGACGGTGGTGCCGGGCTTTGAGCCTCCAACGGGGTCTTTGACGACCACCGGCGCTCTATCGCTGTGTGTGTTCGTCGCAGTTCCGATATTCGGCATTCAGAAACTGGGCATGGCGCGGTATCTACGAAGCTATATCCAGCCGACGCCACTGATGCTGCCGTTCAATATCATCAGCGAAATCTCACGCACAATCGCCCTGATGATCAGGCTGTTTGGCAACATCATGAGCGGAAGTCTCATCGTGGCGATTCTCATCGGGATTATTCCGCTGTTTTTCCCGGTCGTCATGGAAGTAATCGGTCTTTTGACCGGCATGGTTCAGGCGTATATTTTCGCCGTTCTGGCAATGGTTTACATCGCTTCCGGTGCGCGTGCACAGGATAGGCGAGCTAACCAGGTCGCTGAGCAGGGAGAGAATGCAAATGGACACTGAAACAATCGTCGCAGTTGTATCAATCATCGTCGGCGGGGTGACCATGATGGGGGGCGCGATTGCTCCGGCACTGGCGGAGGGGCGTGCGGTGGCCGAGGCACTCAGCGCCATCGCCCAACAGCCCGATGAATCAAACACCCTCACTCGCACGCTGTTTGTGGGGCTTGCGATGATCGAATCCACCGCCATTTACTGTTTTGTGGTGGCCATGATCGTCATTTTCGCAAATCCGTTCTGGAATCATTTCGTCCAGTAGCAGATAAGGAGAGCCATGGGCACCGACTGGTTTACGTTTGTCGCACAAATCATAAATTTCCTGGTCCTGGTCTGGTTGCTGAAGCATTTCCTCTACGGCCCGATCATCAACGCGATGGAAACGCGTGAGGAGCGTATTGCCTCACGACTACGGGAAGCCGAAAAGAAGATAGCAGACGCCGAGGAAGCGGAGCGAAGATACCACGAACAGGTCCGGGAAATTGAGCAGCGGCGCGAAGAGATGCTCCAGAACGCCGAAAAAGAGGCGCAGCAGCGTCGTGAAGAGCTTCTTGAAGAGGTCCGCAGGGAGGTTGAACAGGCCGAAGAGCGCTGGCACCGGGCGGCACAGCGCGAGAGGGAAATATTTCTCCAGGAGCTGCAAGAGCGGGTGGGACGCGAAACGATCGGCGTTATACGGCGCATCCTGGCCGATCTTGCAGACGACGAGCTTGAGCGCCTCATCATCACGAGGTTCGCCGAGCGGCTCACAGACGTGGATGAGGAGCAGTGAAATGGTCTTATTGCACAGGCCCGGAGCGACAATGATGAGCTGGTCGTCGAAAGC
>JBKHJK010000112.1:0-6516 GCA_046538215.1 Armatimonadota bacterium | reverse complement strand
GAGCTCCAGCGCGTGCTCCTGTTCGGGGAACGGCTCACCGTCCCGGCGTACGTCGGCGAAATCATCCTGCAGATCGTGGGCCATGAGGCTGAGACCAATGCGGATTTCATCATCCGTGAATTGAAGACCGTTGGGCTCCCACTGAAGGCTGTGAAACACGTGCCTGCCGACGCTCGACCACCGCGGTTGATACCGGTCTGAGGGCGCCAGGGCGGGTGTTGTAAAATGCTCCATCGCCTCCCCGGTCCGTGGGGGCGTCATGAGGCTCACCCGCTGGCGGACGTATGCCCAAAGCCACGCATCCACGAGATGGCCGTGCTCCACCACGATAGTCGCATCCCCGGATTTGATGATCAAAAACGGGTAGGGAGGGGTGGTCGGAGATGCTCCCCTGCACATACAAATTGAGGGGATGCCGGCGTCATGATTGCCGGCCAGGTACGCAATTCCGATCCCCGAGCGGTACATCTCGAAGAAAATATCAACGATATCAAAGTACGTTGGCAGAAACGGGGTATCATCTTTTTGCGGTATATCAACCATATCCCCGTTGACAACGACAAGGTCAACGCCCGATTCGTCACGCACCCACCTCAGGAAATCGAGAAACGCGCGCCGTTTGGCCCTGTGATTATCAGGGACTTCCTCGGGCCATTCATCCACATGTACATCTGAGACCACAATCGCCTTTTGGGCTTCTATAACTGAGGGTTGTGCGAGCATGTTGCCCAGCTTTCTGTGGTGCGGTTAGTCAACGGCGATGACACCCTGGACACTGTCAACGCGGTCCTTGAGGATGCGTTCGATGACATTCGTAAGCGTCATCTGTGCCATCGGACAGCCCTTGCAGTGGCCCTGGAGCCGAACGCTGACCTGGCCGTCCTCGTCAACATCCACAAATTCCACATCTCCTCCATCTCTCTGCAGCATTGGGCGGACTTCCTCGAGCGCTTGCTTTACCTGTTCTTCTGTCGTCATAGTATGTAAACTCCTTGTTTTTTCTGGATGCCACTTGATAGCGTTATTTTACACCACAGGCCCTCTTGGGCCAACCCCCTTGACGTGTAGAGCAGGGAAGGGTTCAGAAGTCTCCCCAAGAGTCGGGCTCTCTCTCTTTGAGGAATGCAATTGCCTCCGGGTAAGACCTTACGCCGTCCAGCGTACCGACGGCCGTCGTACAGAGTGCCCCGATGGCGTTGGCGAATTTAGCTGTCCTCTCCAGGTCCCAGCCGTCCAGATAACCGCGAAGGAAGCCTGCGACGTACGCGTCGCCGGCCCCTGTGCCATCCACTGCTTTGACCTCGTACGCCGGCACGTGAAGGTAGGTATCGGCGGAGGCCACATACGACCCGTTCGGTCCGTCTTTGAGGGCCACGATTTCCACGCCGTAGTCGAGAAGGGCCTGCGCGACATCCTCCGGCTCGAGTTTGCGGGTCAATTCCTGGGCCTCTGCCAGCGAGGGGAGGAAGAGTTGCGTGTGTTTTAGGCAGGGCTGCAGGGTGTCCATCCAGCCGCCGCTGTCGTCCCAGACGGTATCCAGTGAGATAGTGGCACCCCGCTTTGCGGCGTCGCGCATGACCTGTGCCATGGGTTCTCCGTCAAAATGCCCCATGACCAGCGCTCCGGCGAAATGCAGAATCTTCGAATCCCCGGCAAGCTCAATATCAAGCTCCCCCGGCCGCAGGGTGCCGTTTGCGCCGGGGTAGTGCAGGAAGGTGCGCTCGCCCTCCGAATCGATCATGATCATTGTTGCCGAAGTGGCGCTGCCGGGATCCACCACGACGCCGTCTATATTGGCGCCTCCGTCCTGCAAAGTATCCGTCACGAAATGGCCAAAACCGTCATCCCCGACTTTTCCCATGACGGCGGTGTCCACACCAAGTTTATCGAGAGCGAGGCCGGTGTTGGCGGCACAGCCACCCAGCCCCATGCCCAGTTCATCAACAAGACTCAATCGTCCGCGTTGAGGCCATTCATCAATCGGAAGTGCCCACACATCTGCCACGAGAATGCCCAGACACGCGACATCTGCCACAGTACTCACCTCTGAGGGTTAGCGTATATATCGGCCCGCGCTGAAAATAATATGGCTACGGTGTACACTTCCTCCTGCAACGTACATTTCCCTTCCCGCTCCAATATTTTGCCATTCAGAGGCCAGACACCCCGGGCGCTTTACATTGGGGCTGAAAACTGCTATACTGCTCACAGTCACGTTTCCCCAACTCGGCGATACGCCCTTCCAGCGGTCGCTGGGTTGTGGGCCAAGGACACGACGGTCGTGTTAATAATGCATGGCGTGACCAGCGGTGATGAGTACCCGCTGTAAAAAAAGGGAAAAGGACGATAGCGATGCCTCTGAGCACCGACGAAAAGCAGGAAATTATAGACAGGTACGCCCGCCACGAGAATGATACGGGATCGCCCGAAGTACAGGTTGCGCTTTTGACAGGGCGGATCCAGTATCTCACTGGACATTTACAGGAGCATTCCAAGGACCATCATTCGCGGCGCGGGCTGCTGAAGCTGGTCGGGCAGCGGCGTCGCCTACTGAACTACCTGCGCAACAAAGACGTCATTAGATATAGAGAATTGATTGCCGATCTCGGGTTGAGGCGCTAAGCGGCCCGAGCCGACATGCGATAGCAGATGAAGACAACGGCAGGCACTGTTTGTCTGACGATTGTCATACACATGTGCGCACAGCGCACATACTACAAAACAAACCGTGCAACCAGCGGAAACGAGCCCCCGGGTCGAATTTCGCCGATTGGTATTCGGCCTTCGACCCAAAGACAGGGGATCAGACAAAACAGGGGACGGCAGTGCGCCCCTCCTGCTTTCTCTGGCTCCCTCTCTTAATGGGCTTGGCTTTCGGCAGGTTGCCGAAAGGACAGGACCAACATGAAACAGGAAGTATCAATGGAACTTGCCGGACGTCCGCTGAAGTTAGAAACCGGACGACTGGCGCAACAGGCTGACGCATCCGTTGTTGTGACCTATGGCGACACCGTCATACTGGCCACCGCATGCGTCGAAGACGAAAAGTCCGACCTCCCCTTTCTTCCCCTTCGAGTTGATTTCGAAGAAAAAATGTATGCGGTAGGGCGTGTACCCGGCGGTTTTTTCAAACGTGAGGGCAAACCCTCCGAAGAAGCCACCCGCACATGCCGTAAAATTGACCGCCCCATCCGACCTCTGCTCGACAGCGGAATGCGCAACGAGATGCAGGTTCTCATCCTGCCACTTTCCGTCGAAGCAGACAGCTCCGTTGATGTGGCGTCAATGATCGGCGCCTCTGCAGCGATGCATCTGTCGAGTATCCCCTTCGCCGGCCCCTTTGGAGCCGTTCGCGTGGGACTCATTGACGGCGAGCTGCAGCTCAACCCCGACTACGAGGACGTCCACGAATGCGACATGGACCTGCTGGTCGCCGCGACCGAAGAGGGCGTCGTGCAGATCGAGCTGTCCGGGGACGATGCAGATGATGAGATCGTTTATAAGGGCATTGAAATGGCCACCGAGGCCTGCCAGCCGATTATCGAAATGATCAATGAGCTTCGTGAGAAGGCCGGCAAGCCCAAGGGCGAATTCGATCTGTGGCGCCCGCGTGAAGAAGTCGTCGAATACGTGAACGCAAATATGACTGAACAGATCCACGATGCACTTGCTCAGCCCGACAAGGAGGCCGTCAACAGCGCCCTTGAGGCATTGAGACAGGAAGCCCGGGAAGTGCTGACGGAGGAGGGCATCGAGGAACCGGGACCCGACGTTCACGAGGTTTTTGAGGACGTCATCAAAGAGCGCCTGCAGGATCTGGCGTTTGATGAGGGCCGCCGTATTGACGGCCGCGAACTCGACGAGGTCCGCGATGTCAGTTGTGAAGTGGGGCTTCTGCCCAGGGCGCATGGTTCCGGTCTGTTCAACCGTGGCGAGACGCAGGTTCTGACTGTGGCGACCCTCGGCGCATACAAAGATCAGAAGCTCGTCCGAACGCTGGAGGAAGAGGAATACTCCAGGTTCATGCACCATTACAACTTCCCGCCCTTCTCGACCGGCGAAGTGAAGCCAATGCGCAGCGCATCACGCCGCGAGATCGGGCACGGTGGTATTGGCCTCACGGCCATCGAGCGGATTCTACCTCCCGAGGAAGAATTCCCGTACACCATCCGCCTGGTCTCCGAGGTGCTGGCTGCGAACGCCTCAACGTCCATGGCCGCCGTGTGCGGCTGCTCACTGGCGCTGATGGACGCGGGCGTGCCCATTAAGAAGCCGGTCGCCGGTGTCGCGATGGGGCTCATCAAGCGCGGTGACGATTACCGCATCCTCAGCGACATGCAGGGTCTGGAAGACTTCATGGGCTACATGGACTTCAAGATCGGCGGCACCCGTGACGGTATCAACGTCATTCAACTCGATACCAAGACCCACGGTCTGCCGCTGGAGGTTCTCAAGGACGGTCTCGCACGAGGCCGCGCGGGCCGCATGGAGATCCTCGACGTCATGGAAAGCGTGATCTCAGAGCCGCGGCCGACCCTGTCGGACTACGCGCCGCGCATGATCCCGGTGCAGATCCCGCAGGAAAAGATCGGTCTCGTTATCGGACCGGGTGGCAAGACCATCCGCAAAATGCAGGAAGATTACGACTGCACCATTGATGTTGATGACGAAGGTCTCGCACTCGTGTTTGGCGAGGATCCCGAGAAGGTCGAAGCGGCTGCGCAGCAGATCCGCGATATGACCCGAGAGATTGAGCCGGGCGAAGTATTCACCGGCAAGGTCGTCAACACCACGGACTTTGGCGCATTTGTGGAAGTCATGCCGGGCCGTGACGGATTGGTGCATATCTCTGATATTGACTGGAGCCACGTCAACAAGACGACGGACGTTTTGAATGTTGGCGACGAGGTGACGGTCAAATGCACGAATGTGGATGACGAAGGCAAGATCCGCCTGTCGCGAAAGGCCATGCTGGACCGCGACGGAAGCAAGAAATCTGAGGGCGGCAAGAAGTCTTCAAACCCATCGAGATCGCAGAGCCAAAAGGGCGGTTCAAAGAGCAGCAAGAAGTCCGAGAAGAAGAGTGGCCGCCCCAGAGGCAAGTCCGGCGGTGACGGCGAGGGCGCTCCGAGAGGAAACGCCTACTTCCGGCAGAAGAAGAGCGAGTAATCCCACGAGCGCCGAATGCGGCCCCAGTCGGTTGACATGAGGCGCTTTGAGCATTATAATAAAGACGCTGGATGCAGCAGGAGCCGGCCATTATGGTCGGCTGCTGCTTTCTTATACACGCCTGAGGCATTGTAGAAAGGTAAAAGCGTTATGTACGCAATATTCGAAGCAGGTGGCAGACAGTTTTGGGCCGAGCCCGAGCAGGTTCTCAGAATCGATAAAATCGATGCTGACGAGGGCGATTCCGTCGAGTTTGACCGGATTCTCGTATTGGACGACGACGAGCAGAAGCATATCGGACAGCCCTATGTCCAGGGCGCCAGCCTTAAAGCCACCGTCCTCGAGCAGGGCAGAGGTCGCAAGATCACAGTTTTCACATACAAACAGAAGAAACACAGCAAGCGCAAAAAGGGCCACCGCCAGCACTATACAGCGATTAGAGTTGACGAAATTTCTGCCTGAATTTTGCGGGCACTGGGGTGATACAAATGGCACATAAGACCGGTCAGGGAAGTACACAAAACGGACGAGACAGTAATGCCAAATATCTGGGTGTCAAGGAGTATGGCGGCGAGCAGGTCAAGACCGGCCACATTCTCGTGCGCCAGCGTGGCACCAAGATCAAACCTGGCCGAAATGTCGGGCGTGGCGGCGACGACACCCTGTTCGCTCTTACGGACGGCGTTGTTGAGTACAGCGGCGCTTCCGGTGGACAGCGGGTTGTCAATGTCATCGCCTCCAGCTAGCGTCCGGACCAGATCTCACGGGACTGCAGGCCAGTGACAAAGACAATGAATGGGGTCGGCGCCTTCTCGCGCTGGCCCTTTTCCCGTTTCAGGGATGGAAGAACCGATCCAATTGCAGGCTGTCGCGTACGGAGGATATAGACGTGTTTGTTGACGAGGCCACAGTCACCGTCCATTCGGGCTCGGGTGGAGATGGGTGTGTCAGCTTTCGGCGTGAGGCGCATGTGCCTCGCGGCGGACCTGACGGCGGTTCAGGGGGACGCGGCGGAAGTGTTTACCTCGTCGCTGAGCCGATGATGCGGACACTGCTGGACTTCGAGTACAAAAACACCTACTCAGCCCCCGACGGTGCACCAGGAGAAGGGCGCGATAGAACCGGTGCCAGCGGTGAAGATATTGCAATCGGCGTCCCGCCAGGCACGGTTGTGTACGATTTTGAGACCGGAGAAAAGCTGGCCGATCTGCTGGTTTTGGGCGACACACTGCTTGCAGCACGCGGTGGAGATGGGGGCCGCGGAAATACTGCGTTCAAATCTTCCACCCGCCAGGCGCCACGATTTGCAGAAAAGGGCGAGCCCGGCGAGACCCGACAGCTTCGTCT
>JBKHJK010000111.1:0-6601 GCA_046538215.1 Armatimonadota bacterium | reverse complement strand
ATCTCACCCCGTGCCGCCGAGAAAGCAATGACAGTGGGCGCGGTCGTAATCAGGCTTCTCCGGATTCCGATTCTTCAGCATTCTGCTCAGCCCGGCGAAATTCTCCGGATCGAAAAACGGAGCGGTCTATGAACGCCTCCTCCATGAGCTGAGGAAGCAGGGAACAGTTCCCAGAAAAGCGCTCCCGACCATCCATGCAGACGGCATCAACCTCACCGTCGTCGAGGTATCCTGTCGGTGCTATGGACATGACGTAGCCATTTGCGCGTCTCTGCGATGTTCCACGCATGAATCATTGTGGCAAGGTTATGTGTCCACGAGCAGTCGTTTCGGCAGTCCGTCATCTGGAGGAATTGGTTGCTCGAAGCCGAAGAGTCGACAACAGCCGGTCCGTTACGCGCACATCAGTTACAGGCCGAGACACCGGTCGGCACGCACAGCCGTGGCAGAAGAATGACGAGGAGACATCCCCATGCGACACGTCCTGATCGCGCTTGCGACTCATGAAAGGATCCTCCTTTACGTCCGTATTCTATCAGAAGCCTCGCACTGTCGCCGGTTTCCTTTTTCGGGGCAAGGTCACACCGCGCCCGGCAATATTCCGACCGCGTTATAGTCGTCTATGGCGATAAATGCTACATCAATATGGCGACCAGCCCCCTGCAGCTCGTGGATGATCTCATACAGAATCACGAAACCGAGGCACACCGAATAAAGGCGGACAACTGTGTGGACATGATCTGCTCGCGCCAGGAGCGCGACCGGATACGCGGCGACAACAAGGTGTACTGGCTCACCCCGGGCTGGTTGAAGTACTGGAAGATCATTTTCGAGGACTAAGACCACGAGAAGGCCAACGAGACCTTCCCGCAAAACAACAGCGCTGTACTGCTCGACTGCGTGGACATGTACAACGACTATGCCGCCAATTATCCGGAGAAGCTCCTTGAGTTTTGAGACTGGATGGGCATCCCGATCCTGCCTCATCCCGTCGAGCTGACACGTCTGCAAACTTTGTTGACCCAGGCAGTGGAGCAATACCCGGAGGCTGTGTGAAACGGCATGGCCGCGCTGGTTTGTCGCCCACTATAACAGGCCCAAAGTGGTGGAAAAAGACGTATAAATCCCTCGGCGCTACAGGCGTTTTGGAAGCTCCGGGGCATGGTCTGCACTGTATTCGATGTTCTATCCCACGGTGCAGTGCATACGTGCCAAAAAAGAAGCCGCGTCCCCCCATCACACTACCCCCACTCGGGAAAGCCCTTGTGGTCAACAGCCGCGTTTTGTATTGTGTAATGGCGTCTCTTAAAGTGCCAGACATTTGACACGTTCTCCAGAAAATCCCCGCGATCTTCTGAACCTGAGGTGTTTGGATGCCTATTCGCTCATTGAAAGAGGTCCTCGACTTGCAGCGCCCGGATCTGGAAACCGTAAGAAACGCGGAGACCGACGAGGAGTTCTACCGGCTGCTGCTGGAGTATTTCCGGGAGGACGCAGACCGCCTCTGGTATCCACCCGAGCCAAAGAATCCCGATTTCGAAGACCAGACGGCGGAGTTGTGCGTGAAGAAGAAGATCCCCATCCGCGAGCACCTGGTGGATGTCTCGGGCGGATACGACTGGGTGGCGGCACCCGCAGGAGACCTTGAGAATGCCTGTGTGATGACGCGCATGTGGTTTCTCGCCAATCTTGGTGAGGCGTGGTGGCATACGGGCGACAACCGTTACGCCGAAGAGGCCCTGGCGATGTTTGATGACTTCATCACCCACGTGCTGCCGGTGGAGAACGATATGGTCAACTACTGGCAGATCAAGCGCAGTGGCTGGCGGCCGCTGGAAATCGCCATCCGGCTGAACGGGTCATGGCCGAAGGCGCTGCAATACCTGCTCACTTACCCGGAGTTTCCGGCACGACTGTGGGCGTGGATCCTGTACTCCGTGCACCAGCACGCCGAATACCTGATGCGCTACCGCTGGGATCACGGCAATCACGCCTTCACCGAAGCAATTGCCCTGGCCGCCGCAGGCACGCGCTGGCCGCAAATGCGGGACGCCGAAAAGTGGGCACACGAAGGCGCCGGATACCTGGTGGATTCCTTCGACGAACAGCATTACCCGGACGGCGCATGTACGGAGATGTCGCTGGGATATCACCGCAGTGTGCCGAGCTCGTCCATGGCGCTGATACGATGGCTGGAGTACTGTGGGCGAGAGGACCTTCTAACTGACGTATTCCGGCAGAAGGTTCATGAGGCCGTGCGGGCCGGTATGAAGACGATCAAGCCTGATAACACCGTCGCCCATTTCAATGACTCCCAATGGGCCGATCACAGCGATTTCTTCCTCGAGGGTGCTGAGATGTTCGACGATGCGGAACTGCGGTATGTGGGGACACATGGGCAGGAAGGGACATTGCCATCGTTCACCTCCGTCTTCCTTCCCAACAGCCGCTGGGTGAGTATGCGCACGGGATGGGATGAGGACGACTGGCATCTGATTTTCGACCCCGGCCCGGTGGGCATAGGCCATCAGAACCCGAACGCCCTCAGCCTGGAGGCCTACGCTTTTGGCCGAACACTGGTGACAAACACATCGGCCTTCCGATATCGGACGAGTCCCCAGACGCCGTGGCACGACTTTGCGGACTATTTCCAGTGCCAGGCCCGTGCGAACAACTGCCTGACGCTTGAGGGACAGAGCCAGGTTCTGAACGACTCACAGGGAGACATGGTTATCCATGGCGACTTCGATTACGCCGTCGGCGAGCGGAGGGGCTTCACGGATGCCCCGGATGTGCGACATATTCGCCAGGTTCTGTTTATCAAAAAGCGGTACTGGGTGATACGCGACCTTGTGCTCTCAGAAGAGGAACAGACCCCGGAGGTGTACTGGCACCTGCGACCGGGAGGCTGGAGCTTTGATGCTGGCGAGGCGGTGCTGAAAAGCTCCTATGACGGCGGTGGCGAGGTCACCGTAGCGATGGCATGTGAGGGTGGACTGGATGCACGGGTGTACGAAGGGCAGGAGGACCCCATTAACGGCTGGTATTCCGGGCATATCGGTGTGAAGCATCCGGCGGCGGCAATGATGGCCTGTCGCAGTGGCTCGTGCCCGCTGTCATTCGAGACGCTCATCCAGCCGGGCCGGGACGAGGCCCCGGATGCAGATATCGAGCGACTGGCCACCCACGACAATGCCGTGACCGTCGCAATACACTCCGACGGCGCGACCAACGCCGCACTGTTCAGCCCGCCGGACAGCGGTGATTACCAGCTTGGGGCCCTGACGACCGACGCCGAGTGCCTCTGGGCTGACAGCGCCCAAAAACCGCATGAAATCATAGCGTGCGGCGCCAGCCGGGTGCTGCTGGATGGCCGTATAATACTCGAGTGTGACAGGCGCGTGCGTGGCGTCCGACTTGTGCGAGAGGGCGAGGGATACACCCTCAGCCTCGCTGACGGTCCGCAGCACATCACCTCCGAGTTCTCACTGACGCTGGCATAAGTTGACTTGTACCCAGGAGGCACAAACATGATTCGCGACAGGTATCCGAATATTCTGCTCATAATGTCCGATGAGCAGCGGTACGATGTGCTTGGAGCGGCCGGTGATGATGTCGTGCGCACGCCGGTTCTGGATGACCTCGCCAGCCGGGGCACCTACTTCACCAACTGCTACTGCGCGTCACCCGTCTGTGTGCCCACGCGGCAGGCGTTTCATTCGGGGAAGCTTCCCCGCACCATCGGCTGCACGAAGTTCGGAGATCCGTGGGACAGCGATATCCTGACATTCCCCGGCCAGCTCGGGCGGTACGGCTACAACACGACCGCCTTCGGGCACATGCACTTTGAAGACAAAGACCAGCTTCATGGCTGGCAGTACCGGCCGATGGGGAATGTGAAGGTATCGGGGGAGTTTCAACCGCCCCTGGCTGAAGACGCCGATCCGCCGGGAATGACTGCGGAAGAGAAGCGAGAGAAGGGGCACAGTTTCTTCTGGGGGCCGATCCTCGAGGTGCGAAACGCCCGGACGGCAGAGATTGATGAGGGGCGAATGTTCTGGGATCACATGTGGACGAAGGGGGCATCGCAGTACCTGGACGAATACTTCGCCAACTCCTATTACGACAGGATCTCATCCGACCAGCCGCTGTGCCTGTTTTTGTCCCTGACGAATCCCCATTATCCCTTCCAGTGCCTGCGCGAACTGTTCAACTACTACCTCAACCGCGTGGAGCCGTACGTCGAAGGCCCACCCGATGATCATCCCTGCTACAACCAGTACAGCGCCACCGTGGGCGAAGACGTGACCGAGCGGCAGGTGCAGCGAGCCACCGCAGCCTACTACGGACAGGTGGAGTTCACGGATATGATGTTCGGAATGCTGCTGGAGAAGATGGAGCAGCTCAATGTCCTGGATGATTTCATCATCATCTATTTCGCCGACCACGGGGAGATGCTTGGCCAGCACGGGTGCTGGGAAAAGAAACAGTTTCACGACGGTTCGGCCCGCGTGCCGCTCATCATCCATGATCCGAGAAACCCCAACGGCGGCCGGCGCGTGGATGCTGTCGTCTCCCAGCTCGATCTTTTTCCAACGATCTGCGATCTTGCCGGTGTGAGCACGCCCGATGATCTGGAGGGTGACAGCCTGGTACCGCTGATGAGAGGTGAAGAGACCGACTGGCGTGATGAAGCCATCAGCGAGCTCATAAGCTGGTATCACGGCGGTGAATGCTTCATGATACGGCGCGGCGATCTGAAATACGTCCGATACACCGCCGAAGGTTACCCCGAACAGCTTTTTGACATGGCGAAAGACCCCGACGAGACTACGAACCTGATCAACGATCCGGCGTATGCCGGGGCGCTGGCGAAGCTGAGACAACGCGGGGATGGCCTGCCACCCGCCCCGGAGCAGGACGCCTGAGGCCTGCGTGCAGTCTCCGCCGCCGGGTGTCACCAACTCAACATTTTCCGGCGCCGTCCGTGTGCTTCTGCATCTCTGTGATGATGATTGCCGTTTCAGTCGCGAGGTGTGCGGAACCAGTGCCGGGAACTCAGGCCGTCGAGGCACGCGCCCGCAGCCCTGTTTTCCGCCCAGTGGAGCAGATACCATTCAAATGATCTGCTCGCCGGGAGATTCTCAAGCAGCACAGAATGCTCCGTGGTCATCTGCACGTCCGCGTGGTTCCACTCATCGAAGCCCGGGACACGGTACATCAGCCTGCCGGAGGTGGGCCGATCCGTGGTCCATGTCGCCCGGATGTCGCCGCCCTCGCGACTGAACTCAGGTCCCTCCATCAGCGCAGGGAGATCGCCGCCGATCTCTGTCTCCAGCATATCCCCCAGCCGGGCAGACACCCCCGCAAACGTCTCCAGATCGTCCGCCGTGAGTGTCGCTGTGTCAACCATATCCTGGATGGCCCTTTCGATGTGCTGCTGCCGCTCACCGCCCGCGTCCCTGCCGGCTTCGCGCAGGATATGCAGCGCAATGTAGTCCTCGCGCCCCTCTCTGGTGGCCTCCCAGCGGCGCGAGGTCACCGGGCCTTCCGGGCTGGGATACACGACGACGTTGTCATGCCGGTTGCCGTCGAAATCATTCCAGATATCTGTTCCGTAGCTATATACACCCCAGTAGAAGTCCCCATCCAGCCCGAGCTGCCAGACCTTCCATGGCTGCAGGCGGAAGTAGCCGTGTGGATCCAGGGCCTTTTTGGGGTGAGCGGTGGTGTATGTACACACGGGCTTTCCGGTGTCTTTCCACCTCTGCACCTCCGGCTGAACACCGTCGTCCCACAGGTGGGCCATGTGGGGAATCCAGCTGTCCACAAGCGGATTGACCTCCGGCAGATCCTCTATCGGGGGGCCGCCGTCCATGCATGTCTGCATCTCGGGAACAATCTCCCGCATGAATTGTGCCATTCGGACGGCCTTCTCACCCTGGCCGCGGTGATGCGCCTCGTCCCAGATCTGCACCACATATTCATCGTGGCTTATACCGATATCGTCGCGAAGGTGTCGCTCGAATTCACGAAGATGTGCGGCAAAGGCTCGTTTATAGGGTTCGCTCATGAATTCCCAGCCATAGCGATTGCTGTAGCGGTCGAAGTCATAGGCCACGCCGTAGGAATAGACGATAAGCCCGCCGGATTTGCGTGCATAGTGCAGCTTGGTGTGCAGCACACGGTCCTGGCTGCTCCAGTCGTATTTCTTGACAATATTGCCCTGCGTGTCATATTCAGGGAATACGTGGCGCGTCTTCATGGAGAAGCAGTTCACGTAATGGTCGGCGAGATTGCGCACGTACGCCTCGCTGTAATCACGCGAGAAATAATCCCAGTGATAGGTGAGTATGGGCATGTGATCAAGCAGCCTCACGGGACGAACGCGCATATTCACGGGGATCTGGGTTTTCGGAAGGTCCGGGTCAAAGGGCATGAAAGTGATGGTGGATGTATATTCGCCGGGGGGCAGATTCTCGGTGTTCAATGTCAGCCAGATCTGGCGGCTTTCACCCGGAGGGACTGACACAATTTTCGCCTGTCCCATCTCCGGGAGCGGATCAGCGACGGTTTCACCACTTCTAAGCCTGTGAAACAC
>JBKHJK010000110.1:0-6665 GCA_046538215.1 Armatimonadota bacterium | reverse complement strand
GAAATGGTGGAGATGCTGCTGGAGGCCGGTGCAGACCCCCACGCCACCGATAAGGGGGGCCTGATACCGCTGGACAAGGCGCGCCAGGGGAAAGACTATGCACCACCCGGCACGCACGTCCCGGGATCGGATTACGAAAAGACTATCGAACTCCTCGAGGAACACGCGCCTTCGCCGTCCGGGTGAGATCTCTGCCGTCGGCACGCTTCCTCGCCGTATCCTCCTGTTATGCCGTGAGCTACCCGTCAATCCAGAATGCGTACAGCCGGGCATTTTGCAGGTGGAAGCGAAGACGCACCGGCTGATTTGTCGCGCCGCCGATCTCCGAGTTGCCCTTCCACGTGACGACACGATCCACTGAATCGGCGCACACATCGTCGGCGTCATCGGCGCTGTAGCCCTCCACCGGCTCGAAATCCTCGTCCAGCACCTCGACCCGGCAGTGCCCGTAATCCGATTTCACATTCACATGCAGCCTGTCGCCCTCGAAGATCAGCGGCCGTATTGTGAGATACCCGCCCATGGGACTCGCGTCACGGGAGACAAAGCCATCCAGCCGCATGGTCGCAAGGCCGATGCTGCAGGACCGGTCACCGCCCTCGTACGGAGGGTGATAATATGTCCGCCCGCCGTAATAGGTGTACATCCTGTCCCCCACCACGATCGGCGCACCGCTCATCTGCGACTGGTTGGTGCGGTCCCAGCTCCCGTCATCCCCCACCTGCAAAACCGGCTCCCGGTTCGGCATCCGCTGCCACTTTTGGCCATCGCGCGAATACATCAGCTCCAGCTCCAGGCGGCTCTGGTAGGGGTGTTCGTGCAGGTAGTAGGTCTGCACGAATCCCAGCCGCATACTCCCCCAGATGAAGCCGCTGTTGTTGTAAAGCTGGCAGGGATGGTCATCCCGGTCGTCGGTTTTCATGATCAGGCGCGGCTCCGTCCAATCCTCAAAGTTCTCACTCTCAAGCTGTGCCCGTGACCGCCCGCGGTCGGTATGCAGCTTCACAAAGCACACGTAGCGTTCGGCCAGGTCGTCGTAGTAAAACCCCACCGTATCCCCCGCCTCGTCACAAATCGGAGCCTCCGATTTCGTCCAGTGGATACCATCGGGGCTGGTGGCCGTCCAGACACCCCGGCGGCCGTCCGGGCGAGCCTCCCAGAAGCACGTCTTATACAGCCCTCCGGGATCTGGGTCCCACGGGCATTGCATCGCCCCGTACGTCTCCATGTTCCGTCCGCCCGGCTCGCTGGCCATGACGACATTGGTGCGCATATCCTCGAAGCGATACACATCAAGCTCCGGCTTCTCCCAGGTGATACCGTCGTCGGAGACCGCGTACAGCATGGTCTCGTCGTCATCGTTGTACGACCAGTACCATATCTTGAAGACGCCCTCATCCTCGTCATACAGCGCGCCGCCGTACACCAGCACCGTGTCATCGCTCTCCCACGGACGGTCGGCGATAATGACGGGGTTGGCCAGGTGTTTCTCCCACTGATGGACGCTCAGCCTCAGGTCCCTGACTTCATCAACCAGATAATCGTCCACAAAAAGCTGCTTTTCAGAGCCGATATTGACAGGGGCTTCATCTGCAGGCGCCATCACTCATCACTCCATCGGCGGATTTCACATATCATTGCGAGGTGTCACTGCGGCTACCGCGCAAAGCTACTCCAACTCCCATCCCGTCTCGATTTCATCCAGCGCAACGCGGCGGTCTTCCTCGCGGCTGCGGATGCCAGCGATCACCATGGCCATCAGCTCCACCGTCTCCTCCCACGCAAAAGGCCGCTGCCCGGTGCGCAGGTAATCCACGAACTGCTCAAGTTGTGTCTTGAAGGCGTAATACGTATCCGCAATCGCCGCCGTCGCATTGCCGTCTGTGCCGCCGAGCGTCAGGCAGCCGAAGGCGCCGTACATATCCGCGGAGGCGACCACCACTGCATCCAGGCCGCGCTCGTGGGTGAAATGCACGATATTGCGCTCTTCGGTGCCGGTATTATGCGCGGCGATGAACCCCGGCCCGGTAATTGGGTAGATCGCCTCCAGGGCGTGAACCCCGTACCGCTCCCAGCTCTTGGGCGTGGTGATGCTCACATACCGCAATTCACCCAGGTTGTGGGTGGAGATCCGGTATGGAATGAACTCCCTGGCGTAGCGCATGGAGCTGCAGGACATGATCGGCTTGCCCTCGGCCACCCAGCGGTTGAAGGTGCGCAGGTCCTCCGCGTTATCCACCAGCGGCTTGTCCACAAACACCGGGATATCCGCCTCGACGAAGGGCCGGCAGCGCTCGACGTGCTCATGCCCCTTATCAGTCGCGACGACTACGGCGTCAACGTCTCCGATGACCGCATCCGGTTCATCAACCACACTCGGTATCAATGACGCCGCCGCAACGTGTTCGGCATCAGCGGGGTCGTCCGTCCAGATGTGGGTGACCTTCGCGCCCGGAATACCAAACGTCTCTTCCGGCTGCTTTGCCAGGTATTGCGGAATGACCTCATACGGACACTCCGCCATGACCTCCGGCTCGTAGCCGTTGAAGATCGCGCTCCATGAATATGGATGTCCGTTCCCCTCCACCATCCCCACCATCGCCAGAGAAATATCGCCCACATTTTCGACCAGTGCCGCCATCTCAATCACCGTTTCATATCGGTTGACACGGAACTATCGACTGACCTCACGCATACTCATCCGCGACCTCTCGCACGGCCCGGGTCCAGTAGCGGAGGTCCTCGGGGCGGTTCTGGACGGTCTGGACATCTTTGAGCGTGATGTCCACATGGCAGCCCCTTGAGGCATCCATGGCGTCGCGGATAACATTCTGTACGTGGTCTCTGTCGTAGCCGCAGCAGATCATGTCCGCCGGATTGGGGCGGTATGAGAGAACGTAATCCTGGCCGATCTGCTCGGCACATTCGGCGACATCGGCCCTCGGTGCCACGGCGATGCGTCTCAGATTCGGCAGGCGGCGGAGGTAGTCAATCTTCTTCGTGAGGTCCTCACAGCAGCCGTACGCGACCAGGCCGAACTTCTCGTAGATCGGAAACTGGTACTGGAACATGAACTCCCAGTGATGGTCGGGAGAGATGAGGGCGAACTCCTGGGCGGCGCCGAAAACCCAGAGCTGATCGCGGGTCACCGGCTCGGGACTGGCCGACGGATCCGGGAGCTCCCCGGCATAGGCCATCGCCTGGTTTTCATGGTCACACAGCCGCCAGTCACCGGCCTTCTCCGCCTGCTCGTGTGTTTTAAGAACCCCCTGGCTCATGAACGAAAGCAGCCGGTGCAGCCACTCGGGATTGTCCGACATATCCCACATCACCTGCTCCAGCTCCCGCAGATACCCCAGATCAGTGGACAGGTCCGCCCACCAGTGACTCCAGAAGGGCTTCCGGTCCACCACGATATCCACAATATCGCCGATGGCCTCCGAGAGACGCTCGAAGTTCCGCTGCGTTTCTTCTTCGTCGATTCTGTGATCCGGCTCGACGAGCTTCTCGATGTCATCGAGCTCTTTCAGCGGCGGATCGTATTTCCAGGCTCCCCCGGCCTCACCGCTCTGAATCCGCCCGTACGGAACCCCCCAGTGGCCCTCTTCAGGCGACCACACGGAGGCGCGCATGGTGATCCACGGCTCGATGATGTAGTCGTCGCCGATGGTGTCCTGGAAGATCATCTGCTTGAAAAACTTTTCCTGGGTGCGAAACAGCGGGTCCCGGCACTCCAGCTCCGACCACGGGTGCTCATTCCACGCCGCCAGCCACCGGACGTACACGAGGGGCCGGGTGCGCTTGAGGCTGTTATGCCGCCGCCACAGGTCCCGCCGCTCGTCCTGGATCGGCTTTGCCGCGATCTCGGCGTACTGCTTCGCCAATTGCCTCAGTAGAGCTACATCGGACTTCGTGGTGCTTTGTGTGCTCATCCCGGTCTCGGACTCTCCGTGGCGTCTTCTCTAATCGGTAAGATGTCTGCGTGGCGTATTGCTCATTTCTCCACTGGCGGCGGGTTTCCCTGTCTGCGGGTGATGTGGAGATTCAGTGAAGCGCAGAAAACTTTTCAGGATGACAGGGGGATGTTGTGATGCATATAGCGAATACTGTTTATACGGAATGAGGTGAGCGCTCATGAGAATGAGATCGGGAATGCAGCAGGCGGGCAGTGCGGTGGATCCGGCGCTTCAGGAGCGGGTCAACCGGCTCATCCGCAAGGGTGTCAGCCCCGCTTCGATTGAGCGGCAGCTTCTGAGGGCCGGCTGGGGACGCCACGGAATCCGGGCGGCGCTGGACAATGCCGCACGCAAAAGCCGGACAACCCGGATAGTCTCCCGCACGTTGATTGTCGGCGTATTGCTGGTCGTCGCCTATTTCACCTATCCGCTGCTGGCAGGTCTGCTCGGCCGCTGAACGGTGAAGCGACCGCCGTGCCCTGTCCGCCACAGGCGTATGGGCTCCGGACGCTCCGGGACGGCCTGTTTACGGGATGCAGATCTGGACGGACTGCTGGTCGGTGATGAAAGCATGACCGGGCGAATGGGTGATCATCAACTCGGGCTTTGAACGCAGCGCCGCCATCTGCGGGGTCACACCGCACGCCCAGAACACGGGCATCACACCGCCCGGGATTTCTTCAACCGGGTCGCCGTGGACGGGATTGTCCAGGTCGGCGCCGATCTCCGCTGGATCGCCGATATGCACCGGCGCGCCGTGGTTGAAGGGGTAGCGGGAGGTGAGCTGGGTGGCAATGATGGCCTGCTCGGGGGTCATCCATCGCATCGTCACTGCCATCGGTCCGCTGAACTTCCCCGCAGGCGTGGTTTCGATCTGTGTCTGTAGCACCCACACCTCCTGCGACAGCGGCACTCCCGCCCGTCTCATCGCCTCGTCGAAGGTCAGACTGGAGCCGATGAGAAAGGCCACGCTGTCATCGTCCCACAGATCGGTGATCTCCAGCACATCCGCCTGCCGCTCTCCGTTGCGATACACGGCATATCGGGGCAGATCCGTGCGTACGTCGGCGTCAGCAGCCACATCCCTCGGCTCCGGATCACCGGGATCGGTCACCGCCACCACCGGGCATGGCTTCGGGTTGCGCTGGCAATACACCAGGAAATCGTAGGCGTCCGATTGGGGCAAAACGACGAGATTGGTCTGGACGAATCCGGGGACCTTATACACTGTCGTCCCCGTCCACTCCCCGCGCCGCATTTGCAGCCGTGCTTTCTGTGCACCTGTCATCGTGCCACCTCCACGGACACCCTTCCCTCCACCACCCCTTCTTTCCTCCCGGGCGAAAAAGCACAGAGCGAGAAATAGTGCTGCAAAAAACTTTCAGGTCAATATGGCGGAAGGTGACGCCATTTATTGCCGGAAATACCTCATAGAACTGTAGAGATTCCGTGAGGGAATGAATGATGATGGCTGAAATTCCGGATTACTGGCAGTGGTTCAACAACGCGCGCTTCGGGCAGTTTATCCACTGGGGCGCATATTCCGTCTATGGGCGCGGCGAGCAGGTGCTGTTTCGCGAGCATCTCGACCAGGATGAGTACGCACAGGTCGCATGTGACTGGAATCCCGAAAACTATGACCCGACCCAATGGGCGGAAATATCGAAAAATGCGGGAATGAAATACGCTGTCCTCACCACCCGCCACCACGACGGCTTCTGCCTGTGGGATTCGGAATATACCGACTACTGTGCGCCACAGCAGGCGGCCGGGCGCGACCTGGTGGGCGAATACGTCGAGGCCTTCCGCGAGGCCGGATTGCGGGTGGGATTGTATTACTCATTCGCCGACTGGCGCATCCCCGCCTACTGGCAGGGCCCCCAGAAAAACCCCGACGGCTGGCAGCGGTTCCGCGAGTACGTGCACAACCAGGTGCGCGAGCTTCTGACAAATTACGGCAGAATTGACATCATGTGGTTTGATGGAAGCTGGCCGCATTCGGTGCCGGTGTGGGGAAACGAAGAGCTCGAGAAGATGATCCGAAAGCTGCAGCCCAAAATCCTTATTAACAACCGCATCGGCCGGTATTACGGCGATGACGAGGGGCCGGACCTCGGCGATTTCGGCACTCCCGAGCAGCATATCAAGGCCGAAGATCGTCTCTGGGAGGCCTGCATGGTCAGCGGGATGCGGCTGTGGGGACATGTTATCGGCGAACGGTGGCGCCCAACCGATGTTATCCTCGACTTCCTTGTCGAGACCGCAAGCCTTGCCGGAAATCTCCTGCTGAACGTCGGGCCCACATCCGATGGACGATATCCCGATGAGTACATCGCACAGCTCGAAGCCATCGGCGAGTGGATGGACGCCCACGATGAGGCCATCTACGGCTCGGAGGCCGGGGACGTCTGCGAGTTCATCACCTACGGGCGACAGACGAGGAAGGGCAATAACCTCTATCTGCACGTGCGCTTCTGGGACGGCCGCAGGGAGGTGCATCTGGCGGGATTGAAGACATCCGTGAAACGCGCCGAGCTATTGACCACCGGCGAAGAGCTGCCCTTCGAGCAGTCCGAGGACCACCTGTACGTCCGGGGACTGCCCCAGCAGCAGCCGACGGAGCTGTTCCCGGTCATCAAGCTGGAATGTGAGGGCCCGCCGAAGCCGTGTGACTGGGCTGAAGATCGCCTCTGGAGCGGCGATCCAGAC
>JBKHJK010000109.1:0-6703 GCA_046538215.1 Armatimonadota bacterium | reverse complement strand
GGCAAAAGCAGTGTCGCCCGGGGGCTGGCACGACGGCTGGGATATTCATATATTGACACCGGCGCCATGTATCGCGCCGTGGCATGGGCGGCTTTGCGTGAGGGGCTCGATCTGCCCGAAGACGCCCACAAAATTGGAGAGCTCGCCGGGGAGCTGGAGTTCGAGTTTCGCCAGACCGAAGACGGCCAGCACATCTTCGTCAACGGGCGAGACCGCGAATGGGAGGTCCGCAAGCCGGAGGTGGGGGCGCTGTCATCACCGGTCTCCGCGGTGCCGCTGGTACGGGAGAACCTCCTGCAGACCCAGCGCGACCTTGCGGCCGAAGGTGGCGTGATCATGGAGGGTCGGGACATCGGCACAGTGGTGCTGCCCGACGCTGATGTGAAGATTTTCCTGACAGCCTCCGCCGAGGAGCGGGCCCGGCGCCGGTACGAACAAATCAGGGGCGATAACCCGAATCTCACATACGACGAGGTACTGGCCCAGCAGAAAGAGCGCGACCGGCGAGACATGAACCGCGAAATCGCCCCATTGCGGAAAGCCGAAGACGCCATCGAGGTCGTCACCGATGACATGACGCTTGATGAGGTCATCGAGCATATCGCCGGCATCATCCAGGAAAGGGCCCGGAGTGATGCGTAGGGAGCCGGAACCGGTGCGTAGCTGGACGTGGCCGCACTACTACATCTGCCGGACTCTCGCCTACTGCATTTTCCGGCTGGCGGGCGGATACGAGGTGCGGGGGAAAGAAAATGTGCCCGAGGGCGGGGCGCTTCTGGCGGCAAATCACATTTCGTACGCTGATCCTCCCGCTGTGGGAACCGCTTTCCGGCAGCGCTGCTACTATTTTGCCAAACGACAGCTCTTTGAAATCCCGCTCTTTGGCCCCTTCATCCGGAGCCTTTACGCATTCCCTGTTAACCGTGAAGGGGTTGATCGCAAGGCCATTCGCAACGCCGCGCAGCTTCTGAAGACCGGTGAGAAGGTCATTATCTTTCCCGAGGGCGGCAGAAGCCCCGATGGGACGCTCCAGGAGGGGACAGAGGGGGCCGCTTTCATCGCCAAGCTCGCCGATGCGCCGATCGTCCCCACCGCGCTCGCGGGCACCGACGAGGTTCTCCCACGAGGCTCGATATTTCTGCACAGGGGCAAAACGACCGTCAGCTTCGGAGAACCGGTGTACGTGACCGATTATCGCGACGAAGAGGGCGACATTGATCTACGTGCCGCTACGGATGAGGTGATGAAGCGAATCAGCCGGATGATTGATGAAATCAGGGCCGAACGACAGGCGCGCAAAACGAACAAGAAGACGGCTGTGTCATCATAGCACTTAAACAACCTCATCATCTGCAATAAATCACCTCAGAGGAGGGGTAACCGTGATCAGGGCTATTGAAGAACGCTACAGCTGCCGGTCGTACACATCCGATCCGGTTAGCGACGAAGACATCCAGGAGATCGTCGAGGCGGGGATGAACGCACCGTCGGGTGTGAATCATCGGCCATGGCACATCGTGGTCGTCCGTGACGAACAGACGCGCGAGAAACTGTCACAAACCCACCAGTACGCCGGCTTTTGCGCCGAATCGCCGGTCGTTTTTGCGGTGTGTGGAGACGAGACGACGTCAGAGCACTGGTGGCGGGAGGACTGTGCGGCGCTCATCGAAAACATGCTGCTGCAGGCACAGGATCTCGGCCTCGGCACCTGCTGGATCGGGATTCTGGGAAGCCAGCAGCGGGGCTATGACCGCGAGGAGCATGTGCGAGAAACGCTGGGCATTCCGGATCATATCCGCGTGTCGGCGCTGATAAGCTGCGGCCATCCGGCCCGGCCCGGCAAACCCAAGCCGCCCGGCCCGATGGACAACGTCCACCACGAAAAATGGTAGTGAGGCTGTCCGCCCTCGCCATCTGCAGCCTGTCCTGACACTGATTGTTGATTATACGGAGTGATCAGTATGCCTGCTTTTGGACCATACGTACTCGGTATTGACTGCGGCACCCAGAGTCTGCGTGCCGTCGTTGTCGGCCTTGACGGACAGGTGGCAGGCTCTGCTTCCCGGGAGTATCCCGTCCAATACCCGCAGGTGGCGTGGGCCGAGCAGGATGCTGCCGACTGGTGGCAGTCCGCCAGAGCCGCCGTTCCCGCCGCCCTCTCCGATGCCGGTATATCAAAAGACGACATCGCCGGTATCAGTGTTGACGGCACCTCCTGCACCGTTGTGGTTACCACCCGGGACGGCCAGCCGCTGCGCCCGGTGATTCTCTGGATGGACCAGCGGGCCCACAAAGAAGCAGAGCAGATCACCGATACCGAGCACCCCCGCCTGAAATATGTCAGCTACGCCGAATCGCCGGAATGGATGATCCCGAAGGCGATGTGGGTGGCGAAACACGAGCCGGAGGTTTTCGACGATGCAGATCTCATCATCGAGGGTACGGACTGGCTGATGTTTCGCCTTACCGGCAACTGGGCCGCATCGCAAAACAACGCCACCTGTAAATGGAACTACGCCTCGGTTGACGGCGGCTGGCCGGAGGGTCTGCTGGAAACGCTCGATTTTTCGGAACTGATGGACAAATGGCCCGAGACGGTGCTGGCGATGGGTGAGCAGGCCGGGGAGCTGACCGGCAAAGCGGGTGCCGACCTCGGTCTTAAGCCAGGCACTCCGGTGGCACAGGGCGGGATTGACGCATACGCCGCCATGCTGGGGCTGGAGGTCGTCGAACCCGGCCGAACCGCGCTGGTGATGGGCACCTCCACCTGCCCCCTGACGCTTTCGGCGGAGGCAATCTACGAATCCCACCTGTGGGGGCCGTATCCGGAGGCGCTCGTCCCCGACACCTGGGCGCTGGAGGGCGGACAGACCACCACCGGCGCCATCGTCAACTGGCTGGCGGAAAACTTCGCCCACCGAGAGGCTCAGCAGGCTGAAGAAGAGGGCCGGAACGTCTTTGAGGTGCTGGATGAAAAGGCCGCCGGGGTTCCTCCGGGTGCGGAGGGCCTCGTGCTGCTGGATTACTTCCAGGGCAACCGCACACCCCTGCGTGACCCGCTCGCCCGGGGCGCCATCTGGGGCCTGAGCCTCCGCCACGATATCGGCCACCTTCTGCGAGCCGTTTATGAGGGCACGGCGATGGGCTGCCGGCATATCTTCGAAGATATGAGCCGGGCGGGCCTGGAGGTCGAAGAGGTGTACGCCTGCGGTGGCGGAACCCGCAGCGACCTGTGGCTCCAGATACACGCCAATGTCTGCAAGAAGCCGATATTCCTCACCCAGGAGCCCGAAGCCACCGCCCTGGGCACCGCGGTGTGCGCCGCAGCAGGAGCGGGGCTTTTTGATGATGTCACCGAGGCGTCGCGGGAGATGGTGACCGTCACGCGCCAGATTGATCCCGACCCGGACACCTTTGACACCTACGACGCCCTTTTCGACCGCTATCTGCGCACCTATCCGGCCCTGGCCGATTTGATGCACGAAAGCGCCCGGGAGCAATAGTCATGCGGGAATTTCGGAAAGAATGGGGACAGGCCCAGGGGGATCCCGAGGAGATCGCCGCCGCCATGGACGCCGCCGCCGCATCAGGCATACCGGCGCTGCTGCGGCGGATTATCGCAAGCCATCATCCCATAGACATCGCCATCGCGATGCGCGAGCTTGACCGTGACGGCCGCGAAAGCGTATTCAAGCTACTTGACCGCACCCGTGCGGGCATCGTTCTTGAGGAGCTTGATGAGGACGTCGCGGCCGATCTGACCGAGGTGACCGACGAGCAGGAGCTGGCAGAGATCATTGACCAGGTTCCGCCCGACGTCGGCGCCGACCTGATGAATCTCCTCGATGACGAACAGGCTCACCGGGTGCTGGAACGGATCCCGGATGAAGAATCCGAAGAGCTGGAGGAGCTTCAGCAGTACGACCCGGATACTGCAGGCGGCCTGATGAATCCCGAAATCCTCTTCGCTCCACTGGACCTTACCACCAGGGACGTTATTCTGCACGTAAAAAACCAGCAGCTCCCTCTCGAGAGCCTGTCGTATGTTTACGTGGTGGATGATAAGCGGCGGCTGAAGGGTGTGCTGGATTTCGTCGAACTGGTCATGGCCGACCCGGACGATAGACTGCAGGATGTCATGAGGCCGGAGCCGGTTTCGGTCACGCCCGACATCGAGCAGGCAGAGGCGGCTCGACTGGTTGACCAGTATGACATTGATGCCCTGCCGGTCGTCAACGAGGCTGGTGTGCTGATCGGGCAGGTGACCGTTGATGACATCATTGACGCCCTGCAGGAAGAGCACACCGAAGATATTGCCAGGATGGGTGGCACCAGCCCGGAGGACCTGCTGTCGGAATCGAGCCTGCAGGTGATGTGGCTGCGGCTTCCGTGGCTGATGATCTGCTTCCTGGGCACTCTGCTGTCGGCGACGGTCATTAAATCCTTCGGCCCCTTGCTCGCCCAGTACATCGCCCTGGCGGCCTTTATCCCCGTCATCAACGCCACCAGCGGTAATGCGGGCCTGCAGTCGGCGACCATCATGGTCCGCTCACTGTCGCTGGGATACCTGCAGCGAAAGAGCTTCCGGCGGGTCCTCGGGCGGCAGGTGGTGACGGCACTGCTTCTGGCACTGATTACGGGCGTCGCGGCGGGCGTCGCCGGGCATTTCATTATGGGAGCATGGCAGATGGGCCTTGTGGTCGCCATCGGCATGGTGGGTGCTGTGACGTGGGCGACGATAATGGGCACCCTCATCCCGGTTCTCTTCGAAAGGCTCGGTATTGATCCGGCCCTCGCCTCCGGCCCCCTCGTCAGCACCACCAATGATGTGATCGCCGTGCTGATCTACCTGAGCCTTGCCGCCAGTCTCCTGCCGGTCTTAATCAGCTGAAAGCGGAGTTTTTGCGATGAACAATGACCCATCTGAAGGTCTCATGACGCCCGGTGACACGCTCGTCTGCACTGGCGACAGTATCACGTGGGAGCCGGGCGGGTACGTGGACAGCGTCCGGGAGATCCTGGCCGCCCGCTTTCCCGACGACCCGCCGACCGTCATCAACGCCGGCGTCGGGAGTGACACTGCCCTGCAGATGCTGCAGCGCTTTGATGAGGATGTGCTGGCACATGAGCCGGACCTGGTCAGCATTATGGCCGGGGTGGCCGACACCGTCTGGCAGCTCGTCGGGCGATCCGATGCACAGAGCCCCGCCGAGGAAGGCAGCGAGCCGGATGAGTTCGGCCAGGCGGTCGAGGAGATGACCATCCGTGCCCTCGATGCAGGTGCATCGGTCGTCCTGTGTACTCCCACGCTTTTTGAGGAAAATTGGGGCCACGACCCCTCCCAGGGCAACCGCATGATCGTGGCGAAAACCCGGCACATTGAACGCATCGCTAAAGAGTACGGAGCCACAATCATTCCGACGGCAGAGGTGCTGAGGCAGGCCGGGGACGACGCCCGGGAGGCCGGGCGGGAGCTGCACTTCACGCCCGACGGCTTTCACCCGGATGAGATCGGCCATGCGCTGATGACTCTGGCGTTCGTCGCAGCGCTGGGATACAACATCAAAAGCCTCCACAATTCCGAGCCGCAGGAATAACGAATACCGATATTCGCATTAATGGTGTAAAACGTGTCGAAGCTGCTTTCAGACAGGTATGCCCTTGTGGGCATCATCATCTATTTCGGACTGGCTATCGCCTGGTCTTTCGTCATCCCGCTGGGCGGCGGTATTGACGAGCCGAGGCATTTTAACTATCTGGAGATTGTTGCAGAGCAGCACCGCCTGCCCTCGGCCGCCGAGCGTGCAGAGACCATCAGCCACCATCCCCCACTGCATTACGTGCTTGCCAGCCCCGTCTATGCGGCCACCGCCGGGCTGTCTCGCGATACACAGTGGCACGCCGTGCGCCTTTGGAATGTGCTCCTGGGGGGCGTCACTCTCATCTTCGTGTATCTGACCTTGAGCACACTTTTTCCAAACCGCCCGGCCGTCAGCAGCTTCGGGCTCATCTTCGTCGGATGGCTGCCGCATTATCAGCTCATCAGTGCGATGCATTCCAACGACATTACCACAGTGCTGTTCAGCACCATCACGCTGTACCTGGCCGCACGCATCATCGCCGGGGAGACTCAGTGGTACCTGGCCGCCGGTGCGGGTCTTATGGCGGGGGCTGCCGTGCTGTGCAAACATAACGCACTGCTGGCGGTATTCCCGGCGGGTCTGGCAGCCGTGATCGCGCCGTTTTTTACATCGCAAAAGTCCGAAGAAACAAACGCCCGGACGAATCCCCTGCAGCAGGTGGGCCGGATTGCGGGGGCGCTGGGAGGGGCGTTTCTCATGACCGGCGGCGCGTGGCTGGCCAGGTTCTACCTGCAGTGGGGCCGGCTGGATTCCGATGTCGCCTGGTCGGCCTCACAATGGCCCGTCCATACCTTCGGCGGCAAGCTGCTGTGGGCGGTCAGCGGTCTGTACCGCTCCACGTGGTCACAGGTGGGCTGGCTGCCGGGCATGCATTCATCACCACCGCTGGAGCCCAGTGCCCTGTACCCCCGGCCACCGGTGGAGACGCCGCTTTTGCTGCTGGCCTTCCCGGTGGCGTTGCTCGGCCTTCTCGGCACCATCACCTGCATCGTGCGATGGTTCAGACAGGCCGATAAACGCTCGCAGGCCGTCGGTGGACTGATGCTGGTAGGGGCCTGGGC
>JBKHJK010000108.1:0-6710 GCA_046538215.1 Armatimonadota bacterium | reverse complement strand
GTCAAGCCCGGTATCGGCATTGAGCCGGCGCGCGACGGGGATATGATCACCTCCGCCGGTGACACCATCCTCGGGGCCGACGATAAGGCCGGTATCACCATCATCCTCAGCGTCATCCGCGAGCTCCTGAAAGATGACGGGCCGCGCGGGGACATTCAGCTCTTATTCACCATCGCCGAAGAGACGGGTCTCAATGGTGCGAAGAATGTGGATTACGAGGTCCTGGATGTTGATTTCGGCCTCATCCTCGATGGCGGAAGAACGGCAGGACAGGTCGTGACAGCCGCTCCATCGGCGATGTCCATGACCTACACCGTTTTTGGAAAGGCCGCCCACGCAGGAGTGTGTCCCGAAGAGGGGGTCAACGCCATCCAGGCCTGCGCGGCAGGAATCGCGGCCATGGAGATCGGGCGCATTGACGATGAAACGACCGCCAATATCGGCCTGATCGAGGGTGGCGAGGCCACCAATATCGTCGCCCCCCGATGCACCGCACGGGGAGAGGCCCGCAGCCACGATGAAAAGAAGCTGGCCGCCCGGGTTGAACACATGCGCCAGGCGATGCAGGAGGCCTGCCAGTCAGCCGGGGCCACTGTGGAGATAGAGGAGAGCCGCTCGTACACCACATTCAGCTTCGGTGACGATCATCCACTGGTGCGGGCGGCACTGCAGGCCGCAGAGAATCTCGGGTTTGAGGGAGAAACACTCAAGGGCGGCGGGGGATCGGATGCAAATATCTTCAACGCCCACGGCATCCCCAGCATCATCCTCGCCACGGGCACCCGCGACCCCCACACTCTCGACGAATCGCTGAATGTCGCGGTAATGGAAGAGTGCGCCCGGTGGCTGCGGCAGACCATGGACGTCCTGTGGGAAAACGCCTGAGCCCCTGTCACTGCAACAGAGAATCACAACACGCCCGGACATCACGGCCCGGGCGTGACTGTTTCTTATGCGACTGAAGGCTGATCAGACCATCTGCAGGTCCTTCACCCGCACATTGCCATACTGCTCGGCGACAGAGACGAAATTGGAGGGGAAATCGCCGGCCTCCGACCAGAGCACGTACGCGTCAACATACCGCTTCCCCTGCTCGATGTGGGCACGAGTGCGGCAGTGTCCGTCAAGCACGTACCGTTTGTAATCTCCGTCCACAAAATGCTCCTCGACGATGATGGGGATATCCAGCTTCCCAGCCCTGACCATCTGTTTGACCGTTTCGAACTTCTCTTGTTCGATGCCGTCCTGGGTGGCGATGAGGTCGTGGGCGGGGACCGGCTTTTGCTCACACTGCAGGCCTACATTGAGATCTTTGTACACCTGCTGGATCTCTTCGAGCACTCGGATCTGCCCGTCGGCAGTGACAAGGTTGTTTGAGTTGTCGTTTCCGTTTGTATCCGTATTATCAGAAGCCATAACTTTCGCCTGTGGGACCGAATTGTAATCTTCTCATCCACATATTTCCTCCTGCCTGCCTCCGTAGCATTTCTGGAGCACAAAGGGGAATGAACGGCGGTTATTGTATAATCCGGATGTCTCTTACGGCGCCCGTCACTCTGCGGCGGCCCTCCGGATGTAGTCCATTGATTTGGGAAGCTCTTCCATCGGATCCCCCGGTATCTGGGCCTCAAATCCAAGGTAACAGTCATAGCCGATTTCATCAAGGGCCTTCAGACCGGGAGTGAAGTCTGTATGCCCGAAACCGGGGATCTTGCGCTGGCTGTCGGCGAGATGGACGTTCTTTATATACGGCCCCGCCGCGCGGATACTTTCGCCGATGTGTGCTTCTTCGATGTTCATGTGGAAGAAGTCGGCCATAATCGAGACACCGTCTTTGCCGACAGCCTCGCAAATCTCCACGCCATCCTGCAGCGTATTGGGCCACCACATCTCATAGCGGTTGAGCGGCTCGATGATCACATCCGCGCCGACCTCCTGTCCATGGTCGGCAAGCTCTGACAGTTCGGCCACCAGTAGCTCAAACTCCAGCTCCGCCGTGCTTTTCAGTGGCGACAGGTCGGGGATGCGCGGCAGGTTTCGCATCTTCGTCCAGATCAGGGGCACACAAATAACGCCGATGCCGCCCGCCTCGCCACAGACGGTGAGGGCATTGCGCATCGACTCCACGGCCCGCTCGCGTTCGGCCGGTCGCGGGTCGAGGAGGTTCAGGTATTCCGCCGACCAGATATTTGGCACGATGCCGGTGTCCGCGGCCGCCTGCTGAACCTCCCCAGCAACATCCCACGCCGGAGTTGAGGTGATTTCGATACCTGAAAAACCCAACTCGGCAAGATTCTCCATCTTCTCACTAATCGTTTCACCGGGTGCCTGACTCTCACGAATCGAGAATTTCAGTTCCATGGTGTCCCTCCGTAATGCCGAAAGAATGCTGTGCAGACGCTCTGTATGTCGGCGATGTACAGTTCCTTCGCCCGCCCCGCCTCAAAGTCCTGCATCGCAGCCGGCGAAACTGCGCCACCCCGTCGCGGTGATTCGGACATTGTCTTTCTGCATGGGCCGTAAGCTACATCTTCTTTTCTGGTAGTTTTCGCAACTACCCTCCAACTTATTGGATCGCGACCGTGTGTGAGGGCAGGTCTGGTACGTTTGAACGACGAAGGATTGTCTATCGCGCATTACGGACGAAGGGAACTCCGCGTTCATGCAGCCACACGCCGATATTCTCAGGCAGCTTGTCACCATGTCCGCCCACCTCGGGCAACCGGAACACGAAATGGTTATCCTGGGGGAGGGCAATACCTCCGCACGCATTGACGACGAGACCTTCTGGGTGAAGGCCAGCGGAACACGTCTGCCAGGGTGTGATGAAAGCTGTTTTGTCCGGGTGTATTTTGAGCCCGTTCTGCAGATGCTGGATGCTTCCGGGCTGTCGGATGACGAAATCGCCGCAGGATTGACGGGGGCGTGTGTTGACAGGGGCGCGCCCAGGCCGTCGGTGGAGACGATGCTACACGCCTTTTTGCTGCGGTATCCAGATGTGCACTTCATCGGCCACACCCATCCGACGGCGGTCAACAGCATCCTGTGTTCCCATAACTGGGAGGAGCTGTTCTCGGGACGTCTTTTTCCGGATGAAATGGTGGTCTGTGGGGATGAATACGCCCTGGTCCCCTATACAGATCCCGGTTTACCGCTGGCAAGGACTGTGCAGAAAATGGTCGAAGAGTATATCGCGCGCAAGGAGACCTGGCCGCGAGTTATCCTGATCCAGAATCACGGCCTGATTGCGCTCGGCTCCACCCCGGCGATGGTGGAGAATATATCGCACATGATGAACAAGACGGCAAAGATCATTCTCGGGGCATGTGCCGCCGGAGGGGTTCATCCCCTGTCACAGGAGCATGCCGAACGTATCGCAACGCGGCCTGATGAAAAGTACCGCAAAAAGGGTCTCGACGAGACCTGAACAGGAAGTGATGACAGATGTGGAAAGACCTTGAAGAATACATGAGCGGACACCAGCAGATCCCGGACAAAAAGCTCGCATGGTTTTTGTATGGCGTGGGTCTTGAGAACCTTGGTGATGAAACCAACAGCCCGGAGCCAACTGAGGTCACGCCACCCGGCCCGCGGCATCTTCTGACCCGTGTTGACGCCGCCGGGCTGTGTTTTTCGGATACAAAAATCATCAAGCAGGGCGGAAGTCATCCGCGGCTCTATGGCCGCGACCTGTCTGAAGACCCTGTCATCCCCGGCCACGAAGCGGCACTGACGGTCATCGCCGTCGGTGAAGAGATGAAAGACGATTACGCCATCGGCGATCGCTTCGTCGTCCAGGCGGACATTTACTATAAGGGCAAGAACCTCGCCTTCGGGTATATGCTCCCGGGCGCGCTGGAGCAGTATGTGATGCTGACCGAGGAGATACTGTTCGGCGACGATGGCGTGTATCTAGTCCCCGTCCAGCCCGATACGGGATACGCGGAGGCGGCGCTGGCCGAACCGTGGGCGTGTGTCGTCCGGGCGTACCGTGACGTGCGGCGCAGCAGTCTCAAGGCCGGCGGCACCGCCTGGGTCATCGGCACCCCCGGCTGCCAGGAGCACAGCTACAACCTCGGGGCCTTCGAGTTCGGCCCGATTCCGCGACGGGTTGTTATGACCGACCTTCCCGACACCCTCGCCTCGGCGATACGCAACATCGCCGTACCGGGCGGAGTGCAGGTGGTGGAGACCGATCCACTGTCAGAGCTTGATCTCGAGACAATGGCGGAGGAGTACGGCGCCGAAGGACTGTTTGATGACATCTTCATCCTCGGTGACAAAAGCGCCGACGCTGTCGAGGCCGCCGATCCGTATATCAATAAGGGCGGCCGGATGACGCTGGTTGCAGAAAAAGCGCCGCAGCGTCCCGTGAGCATTGATATTGGGCGGATCCACTATGACGGCACCTACTATGCGGCCGCACCCCCGTCAAACCCCCTGCAGGGATATCGTAAGAACCGCGATATTGACCTGATCGCCGGTGGGAAAACGTGGATCGTCGGGGGCGGCGGACCGATGGGCCAGATGCACGTGCAGTGGGCCATAGAAAGCGTTGATTCACCCGCCGTCGTGGTCGTCAGTGATATTGATACCGAACGCCTCGAGACCACGAAGACAAAGTTCCAGGACGCCGCGGACGGAAATGGCGTCGAGCTCATTCTCCTGAACCCCACGGAAATGACGCCCGAGGAGTACGATGAGCGGTTGTGGGAGATAGCGCCCGACGGCTTTGACGACATCGTCATGATGGCCGCGGTTCCGAAGCTGGTAGCTTCCTCGGCGCTGTATCTGGGTGAAAACTCCATGTTCAACATGTTCGCCGGAGTGGGTCGGGGGACGACCGTCCCGATAGACTTCACCCCCGTTGTGGAGTCCGGAGCGCGTTTCTACGGCTCCAGCGGCTCTGCCATCGAAGACCTCGCCCAGACGCTGAGCATGGCGGAGAAGGGTGAGCTTTCGCCGAACCGCGCCATCGCAGGTGTCGGCGGTATGGATGCGGCCTGGGACGGGATGGAGGCGGTGCGTGACGGCACCTTTGCAGGAAAAATCGTGATCTATCCCCAGGTCGAGCATTTCCCGCTGACCCGGCTCGAGGACCTCGACGAAAGCCTGCCGGACGTCGCAGCGAAGCTCGGCCCCGCCGGGCAGTGGACGCGAGAAGCCGAACAGGCCTTTATTGCACACTTTCTTCAGGAGAGCTGATATGATACCACCACAAACGCAGCGGGCACCGTTGACGGATAAATCAGCACTGGTGACCGGCGCCGCCCAGGGCCTCGGCAAAGCACTGGCACAGCGGCTGGCCGAGGCTGGCGCGCAGGTCGCCCTGGTTGACCTGCAACCCGAAACGCTGGAAGAGACCGCCGCAGAAATGCTTGAGCAGCATCCCGGCCGCATCGTTAGCGCCGTGGCCGACGTCACCGACGAAGCCCAGGTCGAGCAGGCCATGGAGCACACCACCGAGGCGTTTGGGAAGCTCGATATCTGTGTCAGCAACGCCGGGATACTCATCTCTGGCCCAATCACCGAGTTCGATGTCAGCAGCTGGCAGAAGGTCATGGAGGTCAATCTGCTCGGTTACATGATCGTGGCCAAGCATGCAGCGCGAGTGATGATTCCCCGCGAAGAAGGCGTCATCATTCAGATCAACAGCAAATCGGGCAAGAAGGGCAGCTATAAAAACTCCGCGTACGCCTCCAGCAAGTTCGGCGGCATCGGCCTGACCCAGAGCCTGGCACTGGAGCTGGCCGACCACGACATCCGCGTCAACGCCATCTGCCCTGGAAATCTGCTGGATTCGCCGCTGTGGGTGGAAAGTCTCTACGAACAGTACGCCGAGCGCTGGGAGATGACGGAGGGAGAAGTCCGACAGATGTACGTTGATAAGGTGCCGCTGAAGCGTGGCTGCACGTATGACGATGTGGCCAATACGCTGCTGTTTTTGTGCAGCAATGAGGCAGATTACATCACCGGTCAGGCAATTAACGTTGATGGCGGCCAAACAATGCATTGAAATTGCACATGATAAACCTGAAAAATTGAGGGGCGCAGTCATCAGCGACTGCGCCCTTTTTATCGAAACGGTGTGTTGATAGTCGTGTCTATTCCTGCTCTGCCGCCTCCAGGCCGGTGGGCTTGCGCTTTGCGATACCGAGCTTCTCCAGTCCGCGTTCGGCAGCATTGGAAACCTGGGGATATTCGTCTTTCAGCGCTTCGAGCAGATGAGGCACAGCGTCTTCGGTCTTGAGATTTCCGACGGCCCTGACGGCCTCCCAGCGCACATCGGGGTTGGGATCTTCAAACATCGCCAGCAGTTCGTCCAGCGCTTCTGTCGCCCCGAGCTTTCCGAGCTGCTCGGCCGCCCCCATTCGCACATCCGCCTGCTCGTCTTTCGTCGCCTCTGCAAGCGCTGCAACGGCACCTCGTGCGCCGCTGAAGCCCAGTGCCTGCACCGCGTAGGAGCGCACTGCAGGGGACGGATCATTCAGGGTGGCGTCCCTGAGGTCTTTGATGACACCTTCGCAGGGCACAGTCACGAGAGCCGCGGCAGCACGGCGGCGAACTTCCTCGTCCGGATCCTGCAGTGCGTCGGCGAGGGGGCGGGCGGCTCTTTCGTCGCCCAGATATCCCAGCCCCTGGGCCGCGATTGCCCGGGCGGGGGCATGCGTGTCATTCTCCAGCACATATATCATCGGTTCCAGACCATC
>JBKHJK010000107.1:0-6722 GCA_046538215.1 Armatimonadota bacterium | reverse complement strand
CGTCAAAAGAGCGCCAGGCACAGGGCAACATCGGCGTAGCATATACCTACAACGAGCCTATTATCTTCTACGAATACGTCTATGACACTGCACAGATCGTTCACGAAAACGGCCAGAAGAACGTCATGGTGACCAACGGGACCATCCAGCCCGAGCCGCTGGCAGACATCCTGCCCTACATTGACGCCATGAACGTGGACATCAAATCGATGGGCAACGACTTTTACCAGAAGTTCTGCAGTGGCCGGGTGGAGCCCGTCCTGCGCACCATCGAAAACGCCATTGACGACTGTCATATCGAGATCACCAACCTGCTTGTTCCGGGAGAGAATGATTCGGGCGAGAGAATTCACGAGCTTGTGGACTGGATTGCCGAGCTCTCGCCGGACATTCCACTGCACTTCTCGGCATACCGGCCTGCATACAAAGAGAAAATCCCGGCAACCGGTCGGGACAGCCTCCAGCGGGCCTTCGACATCGCCAACGAGAAGCTCCATTACGTGTATGTTGGGAATGTGCACCTCGACGGGACAACCGACACTCGCTGTCCGGACTGTGGAAATGTGATCATCTCTCGCAGAGGTTTTGGCGCCCGGGTAACTGGGCTTGAGAATGGGGCCTGTGCGGAGTGTGGAAGGGAACTGAACATTATTGAGTGACGCTAAAGAGCCAGAGAGCGGGCCGGTAAGTATTCAGCAGATTGCCGGGTCCTGGGTGGCGCGTCTGCGCAAGATAGCCGGCATCCTGATGCGGTTCGGGTTCTCCTCGATTCTGCAGGCGATAGGCCTGGAGCGTTATCTGCCACAGGGCGTCGAGGACGATCCGGCCGCCGCGGGGCTGTCACCGCCCGAACGTCTCCGCCTGGCGCTGGAGGATCTCGGACCGGCCGCTATCAAACTCGGCCAGATGCTGTCGAGCCGCGGAGACATCATGCCGACCTCGTACGTGCAGGAGCTACGGGGGCTTCAGGACGATGTGCCGCCCTTTGACTTTGAGCAGGTCGAAGAAATCATCCGCGAGGAGCTGGGGGCGGAGATCAACGAGGTTTTCGTGCACTTTGATACCGAACCGGTCGCTTCGGCGTCTCTGGCCCAGGTTCATCGAGCCACACTTTCGGACGGTTCAGATGTTGCGGTGAAGGTTCAGCGCCCTGACGTAGAGGAAGCCGTGAAGACCGATCTGCAGATCCTCACGTGGGTGGTGGATTTCGGGCAGCGCCACAATGAATGGCTGCGCCAGAGACACGCTTCGCGGCTGGTGGACGAGTTCAAACACTCTCTGACAAACGAGCTGGATTTCACCCTGGAAGCTTCCAATACAGAACGCCTCCGCGACAATCTCCGGAGTATCCGCTATGCCCATCTTCCTGCCGTGTATCACGACCTGACCACCGAGCGGGTGCTGACACTCGAATGGATAGATGGTGTGAAGGCCGGTGATGAGGAGGGGTTCAAGCGTCTCGATCTTGACCCGAAGGAAGCCGCCCACCGCTTTGCGACGATTATGATCCACCAGATCGTCTATGACGGGTATTTCCACGCCGACCCCCATGCCGGCAATGTGATGTTCACCCGGGATCATAACGTGGTGCTTTTGGATGCCGGGTATGCAACGACGATGGGGGAGAAGCTGCGGGGGCAGTTGATACGACTTTTGCGCTCGGGTATCAGGCGCGACAGCGAGGACGTCGCCGATACTCTCATGGAGTTTGCAACCACCTCGCCTGATTTCGATGTGTCAGAGTTCATCCTGGATATGGAGCAGCTCATCACCCATTATGCGGAAATGGAGCGCACTCCCAAAGTGGGGATGGGTGAGATGCTGCAGGAAATGATGCGCCTGATCATGGAGTATCGGATGCGGGTGCCGGCCGTATTGCCCGCCGTCACCAAAGCCCTCGCCGTCACTGAAGGGGTGTGTCTGGAGCTTGACCCAAAGTTCAACTTCCGGCCCATCGTGCAGGATATTCTGATCAAATGCGTGTTCAAAGAGCTTCAGCCCATGAATATCCTTGACGATGCGCTCAACTCCTTCCGCAATGCCCGACGGTATATGGGGCTCATACCCCGGCAGTTGAGCCGCATTCTGAGCCGCACGGAGAGCGGCGAGCTGGCGATGCACGTGACGCTGGACGAGCTGGACAAGCCCCTGCGCAAGATTGATACCATGATCAATCGCCTGTCAATGGCCCTCTTAGTCTCTTCAATCATCCTGTCGTCAGCAGTTCTCACCACTGTCGAAACCGCCTCCTCTGTCGCAGACGTATTGACCACTGTCTATCTCGTCGGTGGGGCCGCTCTCGGGTTGTGGCTGCTGATAAGTTTCCTGAGATCGTAGGATTTCCGTGCATGCCCGAAACAGCCTGAAAACAGTGCTCAGCCGCCCCCTGGTACTGGCTTCCGGGTCGCCCAGGCGGCGGCGAATATTGCAAGATGCGGGCCTGGATTTTACAATACAGGTCAGCGACGCCGAACCTGAGCCACAGCCGGGGGCGGATGCAGCGGCCTTTGCCGTCGAAGCAGCCCGAATGAAAGCCGGGGATGTCGCGGGCCGCTGTCCCGGTCGGATAGTTATCGGGGCCGACACCGTCATAGCTCTCGACAACGCCATCCTGGGGAAGCCGGAAGACTCGGCTGATGCCACACAGATGCTGCGGAGTTTGAGCGGGCGGCGCCACCAGGTTATCACCGGTATGGCCATCGTATTCAATGATGGCGAGGATGTGAGGGCGGTATGGACCGGCTTCGAGAGTTCGGATGTTATTTTCAAAGAGCTGTCTGATGAGGATATTGGCTGCTATGTTGAGACCGGTGAGCCGATGGGGAAGGCCGGCGCCTATGCCATACAGGGCCGCGGCGGTGATCTGGTAGAGCGCGTTGATGGCTCGTATCTGAATGTGGTGGGACTGCCGATAGAGCTGCTGAGAAAGTGCCTGGACGATATCGGTTACACGGGTCCAGCAGAGCAATAAACATCGCGTCATACAGGATCATGGAGGCAACGAGGTGCTGGGAGATTTACTAAAAAGAGCGACAAAGGCCGCGCGCCACGCCCTGTCACGGTTTTCGAGTGACATGGGCATTGACCTCGGCACCGCAAACACGCTTGTCCACGTCAAGGGGCAGGGCATCGTGCTGCGCGAACCCTCCGTGGTCGCCATCAACTCCGGCTCACACCGTGTCGTCGCCGTCGGCGATGAGGCCAAGCGGATGGTGGGGCGCACCCCCGCGGCGATTTCAGCGATTCGCCCCCTCCGCAATGGAGTCATCGCTGATTTTGAAGTCACCGAGGCGATGCTGCGATACTTCATGCACAAGGCTCTCGATAAGAAGTGGTTTGCGCACCCGCATATCGTCGTGGGAGTACCGGCCGGAATTACCGAGGTTGAGCGCAGGGCCGTGGAAGACGCCGCACGCCAGGCCGGTGCGTGGGAGGCACAGATCATTGACGAGCCGATGGCCGCGGCGATCGGTGCAGGACTGCCTGTGGCCGAGCCGGTCGGGAATATGATCGTGGATATTGGCGGCGGCACCACCGAGGTCGCCGTCATCTCCCTCGGCGGCATCTGCACCCAGCGATCCATGCGCACCGCAGGCGAAGAAATAGACGAGGCCATCAGCTCCTATATCCGCCAGGAATACAACCTCTTTATCGGCGAGACCACGTCCGAAGAGATCAAGATGCGTCTGGGCTCGGCATACCCCCGTCCCGAGGAAGATAGCATGCAGGTGCGGGGCAAAGACCTCCTGACGGGCCTGCCCAAGAGTGTCACCATCAACTCCGGGCAGATCCGCGAGGCCACCGCAGAGCCGATTGCGGCGATCGTAGAGCTGGTGAAGGAAACACTCGATGCCACGCCCCCGGAGCTGGCGGCCGATGTGATGAACCGGGGCATCGTGCTGGCAGGTGGTGGAGCGCTTCTGCAGGGACTTGACAAGCTCATCAGCGCGGAGACGGACATCCCCGTCTATGTGGCCGAGGAACCGCTGTTGTGTGTGGCACTGGGTGCGGCGATGTATCTCGAACAGCTCAACAGCTTTCCAGTGGGTGAATGACCGTGCTGTCGAGGGAACAGTCATCGCAGATCAACATGCGGGTGCTGGCGGTCTGGGTGCTGCTGGCGGTTGCACTGACTGTCTGGCAGCACCGCGCTCACGATACCCGCGCTTCCAGCCTCCCCGAGCGTGTCGGCAGGGCGGTCATGTGGCCGGTGCAGTCGGTGTGGACAGCCGTCCTGGCGTGGCAGCATGATGTGGCTGTCTCCCTCATCCACTCCAGGGAGCTGGTGGAGGAAAACCGCAGGCTGAAGGCGCAGATTGACCGGCTCGATGCTGAAAAACGAGCGCTTTTGGGAAACTACCTGGAAAACAAGAGGCTCCGCGAGAAGCTTGGATTCGCGCTCACAGGAGAAATGAAAGGGATCGCCGCACGCGTCATCGGCCGCTCGACAGGTTCATCCCGGCCGCGCGTGACGATCCGGACGGTTGGCGGCCGCTCGCTGGAGCCAGGAAATATCGTGCGCACCAACGCCGGGCTGCTCGGGCGTGTTATCTCCGCTGACGGGGCGACCGGAAACGTCCTGCTTCTGATCAATTCCGACCACGCCGTGGCAGGGGTTGTTCGGGAGCGATCGCGAACCAGGGGTATGGTGTACGCGATGACACCGACGCGCGCGGGGCAATACCTACTGCGTATGGAAAAGCTGCAGGGACATGCCGACATCCGCGTGGGCGATGTGGTCGTGACCTCCACAATCAGTGATATGTATCCCCCCGGCCTTCCTATCGGTGTCGTGATCCGGGTTGAGCGCGCTCCCGCAAGCACCAGAACCTTCCGTGCAGTCATCAAGCCATTCGCAGATTTCAACACCATTGATTATGTGCTGGTCATGCGTGGGGGACAGTAAGTCCACATCCTCTCACCCTGATGGCAGTCGCAGTTGACGTCACAGCCACCGGAGCGAGGCAGCCCGTGTTTTATCTGGCAAGCACAATCACCGTCATCCTGATCGTGGCTCTCCAGCAGGCATGGCCGCCATGGCTGCAGATGGCCAACACCACTCCTCACCTGGGACTCATCGCCGTGGTGGGGTTTGGTCTGCTGCGCGGGCCCCAGGCCGGTGTGATTATGGGATTTGTCGCCGCCTTCTTTGCCGGATCCAGTGCCTCCGATCCCATGGGCAGCCTCTTCATCAGTCACATGCTGGCCGGTTTCGGAGCCGGGCTGTTCCGGGGCGGCTTCTTTTCAACCCGGATTTCCGTTGCGACCCTCGTCGTCTTTGCCGCATCCATTGTCGCATCACTCATACAACTGCTGGTCGTACCGCCGTCCCAGCCCCAGCCGTGGCTGTATCCGATGCTTGTGCGGGCTGTTTTTACGGCGATCTGCTGCGTGCCGCTGTATGTCCTCATCCGGGGGCTCAGTGCCCGGCTGCCCGGCCACGACGAGCAGTACTGAAAGTCATGCGCACACTCCCGCACAGCCCGTATTTGCACATTCCGACCCCGGGTCGGAAAGAGCTGGAAGGACAACGCAGAAAGGACGCACAATGAAGGTCGTCGCCATTATTCCCGCCAGATACGAATCGAGCCGTCTCCCGGGCAAGGTCCTCGCAGAGATCGCGGGCAGACCGATGGTGCAGCATGTGTATGACCGGGCCTGCGAGTGTGAATGCCTGGACGAGGTCATCGTCGCCACCGATGATGAGCGCGTTGAGGACGCTGTGTGCGGCTTTGGTGGAAAATGTGTGATGACCCGGGCAGATCACGCCTGCGGAACCGACCGGATCGCCGAAGTCGCCGCCCGGGCGGACTACGACATTATCGTCAACGTGCAGGGCGACGAGCCACTGATCCGCCCGGAGGTCATTTCGGCGGCGGTGGCCCCGTTTATGGACGAAGACAGCCTCCGGATGGGGACTGTCGCCACCCCGATTGTGGACGAAGCGGAACACCTCGACCCTTCGGCGGTCAAAGTGGTTGTGGACCGGTCGGGATTCGCCCTTTATTTCTCTCGCGCCCCGATTCCGTACTTCCGCGCGGAGGATGACGCCGGCTTCCAGCAGCGACCGGACACCGCACGACCGCTCAAACACATCGGCCTGTACGTTTATACGACCGAGACCGTCCTGTGGATTTCATCACAGCCTCAGACCCCCCTGGAGCAGTCGGAAAAGCTGGAACAGCTCCGGGCCCTGGAGAACGGTTGTCCGATACGTGTTGTGGAGGTAAACTATTCACCGGTGGGCGTGGATACTCCCGCCGACCTGCAGCACGTGCGAAAACTGATGGAGGAATCCGAATGATCGAACCCGCCGAACACGCATTTTCGTTGGGAGATATGACTATCGGGGGCTCGCAGCTCACCATCATCGCCGGCCCCTGCCTGGTGGAGGACGAAGAGGCTACCTGCGAGATGGCTGAACGTCTCCGCGACATCATGGCAGATTTTGACGTCTCATATATCTTCAAGGCCTCCTACGACAAGGCGAACCGGACATCCATCGAATCCGCACGCGGGCCCGGCTGGCAAAACGGCCTAGCGATTCTCCAGGCGGTCAAAGAGCGAACCGGTCTCCCCGTCATCTCCGACGTCCACGAGACGCTGCAGGTGAACTCGGCGGCGGAGGTTCTTGACATGCTGCAGATACCGGCGTTTTTGTGCCGGCAGACGGACCTGCTCATCGCCGCCGGAGAGACCGGCCTGCCGGTGAATATCAAGAA
>JBKHJK010000106.1:0-6726 GCA_046538215.1 Armatimonadota bacterium | reverse complement strand
TGAAACCTGCCAACGACACAGGTTTCAGGCCGAGCCACGGGGAGTTTTGTGGTGTGTGCAACAGTGCCTCATAAAAACTTTGCACTCACAGGAACGCGAATAAATGGCCCCCTGGGCCCTGCCTTACACCTTTGATTGCGTGGATCGGCCTGCGATTTGGTTGTTTGTCGTTACAAATCGCAGGTGGCGGCGTCGTCTGCCGCCAGCTTCCGGTGGAGTTTTCGTGATTTGATTTCACGAAAACTCCAAATGCTGATTGCGCCTGCAATCAGCTACGCCCGAGTCAGTACCTTTCAGCGTCCCGAACACTTTTATGAGCCACTACTATGGTGTGTGCAAAACTCCAAAGGCTCTCCGAGCCACGGAATCTTTCGTTTCTATGACGCACTGTTGCACGGTATCTATTCATGCAGAAGGGCCGCCTCATTCAGCGGCCCCCGGGTTTTGCTCAAAGCTGCGGACGGCGGGAATGCCAGTCCGTCGCCTGCTCGTATGCGTATGCAACCTGAAGCAGTGTTCCCTCGCCAAACGGCCTGCCCATGAGCTGCATGCCCACCGGCATATCATCCGCGAAGCCACAGGGAACGTTCAGTGCCGGGATGCCCGCCAGGTTCACCGGGATCGTGCAGATATCCGCCAGCTTCATCGCCAGCGGGTCGTCGGCCTTTTCGCCGATATTAAACGCCACGGTGGGGGAGGTGGGGCAGATGAGAAAGTCGCAGGTGTCGAAAGCCTCGTCGAAATCCTGCTTGATCAGGGTACGGACCTTCAGGGCCTTGCGGTAATATGCCTCATAGTAGCCCGCCGACAGGACATAGGTCCCCTTGATGATGCGAAGCGTGACCTCGGGCCCGAACCCTTCGGCCCGGCTTTTTGCGAACATGTCGTAGATGTCTTCGGCATCCCGGTCGGTGCGATGACCGTAGCGAACGCCGTCAAAGCGGGCGAGGTTGGAGGAACACTCCGCCGGTGCGATGATGTAATAACAGGGCAGGCTGTACTCGGCGTGAGGCATGGTGACATCCTCAAACTCCACTCCGAGGCTCTCAAGCTTTTTGACGGCTGCTTCAACCGTGTCTCGGACCCCCGGATCAATGCCCTCGCCGTACAGAAGCTCATGGGCGATTCCGCCGCGAAGGCCCGTGAGATCTTTGCCCAGCGCCTCCGTATAATCAGGCACCTCGACGTCTGCGGAGGTCGCATCATAATCGTCATGCCCGGCCAGAATATTCATCATCATCGCGCAGTCACGGACATCCTTACACAGCGGCCCCACCTGGTCCAGCGAGGAGGCGTACGCGATGAGACCGTAGCGCGATACTCGTCCGTAGGTGGGCTTCATCCCGACAAGCCCGCACAGGGAGGAGGGCTGCCGGATGGAGCCGCCGGTGTCCGATCCGAGCGCGACGGGAGCCTCGCCACCGGCAACTGCCGCCGCCGAACCACCACTTGAGCCCCCGGGGACCCTCTTTGGATCCCACGGGTTGGAGGTGATCTTAAAGGCGGAGTTCTCCGTGGATGACCCCATAGCGAATTCGTCCATGTTGGTCTTCCCGCACATGATCAGGCCGGCGTCACGGCATCTGCGCACGGTTGTGGCATCGTACGGAGGGACGAAGTTCTCCAGCATCTTTGACCCACAGGTGGTGGGAAAGCCGTCGGTGCACAGAAGGTCTTTATAGGCGACAGGTACGCCTGCTGTAGGAGAGAGATCGTCACCGGCCGCGCGTGCCTCGTCAATCTCTTCCGCACGGGTCATGGCGTGCTCGCGCGTGAGACACAAAAAGGCATTGAGTGTATCTTCAACATCGTCTATTCGTTCGAAAGATGCCGCCACAGCCTCGCGCGCGGAAATCTCCTTCTCCTGGAGCTTTTCGGCGATCTGCCAGGCGGTCATGTCATGGATTTGCAAGCAACAAACCTCCTTTGGGGTATTGCGTGCGCAGGCGCAGGTGATGTCGCTGAAGTCTCCGCGTAATCAGCCTGACTCCTCTTGCATAAAACCGGGCACGCGGAAGAAGCCCTCCACCCCGTCGGGCGCATTCTGCGTAATCTTATCCGGAGGAAGACTGGGCCGCAGCTCGTCATCCCGGTACACATCCGTCATGGGGATGGCGTGGGAGGTTTCGGGGACGTCTTCTGTGTCAAGCTCCTGCAGTTGTGCGAAGTACTTCATGATACGATTCAGCTCATGCCGAATCCTCTCGAGATCTTCGTCACTCATTGCCAGCCGCGCAAGGTTGGCGACATGGCGAACTTCTTCTGTACTTACTTCCTGTGCCACCATGGATCATCCTGTTCGCAAGGTGTAACGTTTCAGGCGAGGCTGCCGTCATAGTAGCACCGCAGGGGGCGTGCGTCAAGCGGGGGCGACCTTGACAAACGGTGGCGCGAATCATATCATTATTGCAAGTGAAAGGGCGGCCAAAATGCCCGACGACCCGGACGAAAACGGCGGCGCCTCAACCGGTCAAACCGGACGAAATATGGCGTTGAGCAGTGTCGGCGTGACTCTCGCTGTCAGCGTCGGTCTGGGTGTGTATGTTGGCAATTGGCTCGACCATCGCTGGGGCACGGCGCCCTGGCTTACCGTTGTCGGACTGCTCCTGGGTTCGACAGCCGGGTTTATAGAATTATGGCGAGTGATCCAGGAGACCAGCGAGACAAAATGAGCGCCTGGTCTCAGCGACCACAGGGGCGCATAGTCATCTTCAGCCTGCTACCTGGCATCGTTATTGCTGGGTTTTTTGTTAGTTTTCGATGGTACGATATGGCTCTGGGGATAATAGCCGGAGCTCTCATTGGTCTTGTCACCCTGTGGTTTTTGGCCGGTAGTGTCGAGCTGGTGGGCGGCCCCGATGAAGAACGACGACGCAACCGGTGGTATGCCGCTGCGTCTCTTTTCAAATACTTCATCGTGGGGGCCTTTTGTTATGTTGTGTTCACATTTACAAACGCCAGCGCAATCGGTATGTGCGTCGGATATACCGTTGCTCTTGCCGGGTTTCTGTTCGCATATTTGACCGCCATCAACGATTCTGACCCAGGAAGCGATTGAAAACGTCCCTACTGTAGCAACCACCGCTGTATTCTCTCCCATTATTTAATCGAGCGATAAACAGTATGCATGGAGAAAGCCAGACCAGCATCGAACATCATGGACAGTGGCTCAATGCACTGCTCCCGTATATTCCCGATTGGGCGGAGGCATACATCAGCCCCATTGTCCTTACTGCCTGGCTGGTCATCGCCATCGTGGGGATTCTTGCCTACTTCGGAGGCCGGCGGCTGAACCTGGTCCCGGCGGGACTGCAGAATGTATGGGAATTCGCCGTCGAAGTACTCGAGAACTTTTCGCGTGAGATGATCGGCCCCGGCGGTGAGCGGTTTGCGCCGTTTCTGGGAGCCATTTTCATTTACGTATTCTTCAACAGCATCATCGGCCTGATTCCGGGGTTTGTGTCACCGACGGCAACACTGAACGCAACTGCTGCTCCGGCCATTGTCGTATTCTTCGCCGTCCAGTATTTTGGGATACGCGAGCAGGGGCTGGGATATATCAAGCATTACACCGGCGACGTTTCTGTAATGCCGCTGTGGCTGGCCATACCGATGGTGCCGATCATGATCGTCATCCATCTCATCGGGGAGCTGGCCAAGCCGCTGACACTGGCCCTGCGGCTGTATGGAAATGTCTTCGGGGATGACACGCTGGTGGCGCAGTTCATCGTTCTGGCGGCGCTCATCATGCACTCGATCTATTTGCCGCTTCCGCTGCATTTACCCTTTGTATTCTTTGCATTGTTAATTGCCTTTATCCAGGCGTTTGTGTTTATCATGCTTTCAGCGTCCTACATCAACATGGCTCTGACGCACGGTGGCGACGACCACGAGCCGGCGGAGCCTGCCGCAAATGCCGCGTGATTGAAATACAGGCAACGTGCCTGAACGTTTGATCGTACAACGACGCACAACGGGGAGACAGAAAACATGTCCTACGAAGCAGTGCTTGCTTTTGGTGTTACTCTGGGAGTGCCCATTGCGGTGCTTGTTGCTTCAATGGCCCAGGCAAAGGCGGCTGTTGCGGCGATGGAAGCCATCTCCCGACAGCCTGACATGGCCGGCAACATCCGGGGTCTTCTATTGCTGACCCTGGCCCTGATCGAGTCGCTGGTCATCTATTGTTTGATTGTGTTTTTCTTTGTGCAGGACCGGCTCGCTCCGGTCATTGATTTCGTTGAGATGATGGGAGGATAGCTCCACAGCGCTGAGCGATGGCTTCCTTACTCGAACAACTCAACATTGAACCGGGCGCCCTGCTGGTCAACATTGTGGGCTTCATGGTGCTTTTGTGGCTCGTGAAGCGCTACGCCATGGGGCCTATCAGTGAGTTCATGCGAGAGCGGTCGGAAAAGATCCAGAAGAAGATCGAAGATGCGGATACCATGCGGGCCGCCGCAGCCTCCGAACGTGACAACCTGCAGGACGAACTGGACCAAATGCGCGCACAGATGGAGGAGCAGATGGAACGCGACCGCCGGCGCGCCGCCGAGGACATCGAACAGATGCAGACCGAGGCACAGCGCCAGCGCGAGCAGATCATCGAAAGCGGCGAGGCGGAGCTGCAGCGCGCCCGGGAAGAGATGATGGGCGAGATCAAGCAGATCGCGACCGAGATGGCCGTGGAGGTCTCCGAGAAGGTTCTGCGCGGGGCGCTGGATGATGAACGACAGGCGCAGTTGACGCAATCGGTGATTGATGATGTGAATCGGCTTGCCGATGAAGAGACGTCGGGATAGGAGTCACGAGACCGACTGATGGCACATATTGACCGCCTGACAACCCGCTACGCCCGGGCCCTCTACAGCCACGCCGCCGACCGCGGCCAGCAGCAGGAGGTGCTCCGGCAATTGCGGCTCCTGAGCGCCGCATTGCAAAAGCGGCCCGATCTGCAGGTCATGCTCCAGCACCCGGAAGTCGCCGATGAAGCCAAGGTCGCAGAACTGAAGCAGATCATCCAGGACCGTGAATCAGTTGCTTCGGCCACCGAAGATTTCCTGAAGCTGGTTGTGGAAAATGACCGCCCGGAAGTCCTGAGGGCCGCGCCGGATGCCTTTCTGCAGTTGTGGGATGAGGCCCGTGGTGTGCAAAGAGCGTACGTCCGCACTGCGGTGTCGCTGTCGGATGATGATAAAGACAGCCTCAAACAGGCGCTGCGCCGTCTGGCCGCTAAAGATGTGGTGTTGGAAATAGAGGTTGACGGGGACCTGATCGGCGGCTTTTCGGTCCGCATGGACGACCACTTCATAGACGGGACGATCAGGGGACGGCTCGATCGCATCCTCGAGAACGCCCGAAAGCGGGCCACAGCGGCCCGGAGCACGCGAGAGATCTGACAACCGGGAACACCCGGGGTGAAAATATATGCGAGTGAGACCTGACGAAATTTCATCAATACTGAGCGACGAGCTGCGTGGCGTTGACACCGACGTGGAGATGCGCGGGGTCGGCACCGTCATGGAGATAGGTGACGGGATCGCCCGTGTGTACGGCCTGGCTGACGTGATGGCCAGCGAGCTGGTAGAGTTTCCACGCGGCACCATGGGCATCGCCCTGAACCTCGAAGAGGACAACGTCGGCTGCATCCTCATGGGTGATTATGATCACATCGGTGAGGCTGACGAGGTCCGCACCACCGGCCGTATCGCCCAGACACAGGTGGGAGATGATCTTTTTGGCCGTGTGGTGACCCCCCTGGGCGAACCGCTGGATGATCTCGGTGAAATCGAGGCCGAGGCGACCCGCCCGCTGGAGGTCAAAGCCCCCGGCGTCCTCGATCGCCAGCCGGTCAGCGAGCCGCTTCACACGGGCCTGAAGGCCATTGATTCGATGATTCCCATCGGCCGCGGCCAGCGCGAGTTGATCATCGGTGACCGCAAAACCGGCAAGACCGCCATCACCATTGACACCATCATCAACCAGCAGGAAACGGACGTCAAATGTATTTATGTGGCGATCGGGCAGAAAATGTCTTCGATCCGCCGCATCGCCGCAGAACTGCAGGACCTCGGGTGCATGGAATACACCTGCATCGTGGTGGCGGCCGCGTCCCACCCGCCGGCGCTGCAGTACATTGCGCCTTATGCTGGATGCAGCATCGGCGAACACGTCCGCGACAGCGGCGGGCATGCACTGGTTATCTACGACGACCTGACCCTGCATGCCAAGGCGTACCGCGAGATTAGCCTGCTTTTGCGTCGGCCACCGGGACGCGAAGCATACCCCGGTGACATTTTTAACCTCCATTCCCGCCTGCTGGAGCGCGCCTCCAAGATGAGTGATGAACAGGGATCCGGTTCTTTGACCGCTCTGCCCATCATCCAGACCGAAGAGGGCGACTATAGCTCATACATTCCCACCAATCTCATCTCCATCACCGACGGACAGATATACCTGGAACCGGAACTGTTTCACGCCGGTGTTCGGCCGGCTATCAGTGTCGGTCTGAGTGTTTCGCGCGTCGGTGGCGCCGCTCAGACGCAGATGATGCGGCGTGTGTCGGGCCGGCTGAAGCTCGACCTCGCCTCCTACCGGGAGTACAAGGCATTCGCCCAGTTCGCCTCCGAGCTTGATGAAGCCACCCGACAGGTCCTGGACCGGGGCGACCGGATGACCGAAGTGCTCAAACAGCAGCAGTATCAGCCGATGACGGTCACCGACCAGGTG